>DATCJQ010000359.1:0-7087 GCA_036562745.1 Flavihumibacter sp. | reverse complement strand
GAGGAGGGGGTGCAGCAACAGCCGGCTTCAGGATAACCGTGTTTTCCAGGATTGCATAGGTAAAGGGCTGGTTCCGGAAACACTCTGCCAGCGCTTTTTCGAGGGGGGCGTTCTCCACATGCAGATTTACCTTCCGGGCATCCTGCAGCAACTGTTTGGTGTACACGAAATTGTATCCCGATTGTCGACGGATTTCCCTGAACACTTTTTCAATCGATGCATTCTTAACGGTAAGCGATATTCGTTGGGAATATCCCGTTGCAGATACATGCATGCAGACAGCCAGCATAAAGATCGCCAGGAACTTCATAATGAGCAGCGTTTTGATTAGTACTCTCCGGCTGGGCCCGGGGCGCAGCGGAAGGCCACAAAGAGCCATTAAATGCATAACTTTGAGATGTTTGGGTTTTAACAATAAGCAGTCTCGCAGACTATTATGAACAGGATCCAGACATTTGCCACTTCGGGTACCAGCCGGAGTGGTTTTTTATTGGATCCGTTTTGACACGATAATTTTCCTGCCCTCCACCCGGAAAGTCACCACCTGTGTCTGTTCCAGGATCTTCAGCAGGGCCGATACATTTTCGGTACGCGGTACCCCTCCCATAAAATTTTCCGTGGGCATGGGGCCACTGAACTCCACTTCCACATCGTACCAGCGCGCGATTTGACGCATGATTTGGTCGATCGTATTTCCACCGAGTTCGTAGCGCTCGTTTTTCCAGGCCATCACTTCTTCCAGATCCACATCCGTTTCTAATCTGATCTCGCCCTTATCGCCGATTCTTGCCTGCTGCCCGGGTTTCAGCAACGCCGTGCCGGAATTATTCACCACCTGCACTGCACCTTCCAGCAACGTGATCTGACTCTGACCTTCATCCTCATACGAATTGATATTGAAATGGGTACCCAGCACCTTTACACTGAATTCACCCCGGCTCACCACAAAAGGCCTGGACTTGTCGGGCGCCACTTCAAAATAGGTTTGTCCCGACATCTCCACTTTTCTTTCCTTCCCGGTAAATACGGTGGGATAGCTGATCGAGGAGCCGGCATCCAGCCATACACTCGAGCCGTCTGAAAGATTTAGCATGAGAGGGCGACTTCCATAAGGAACGGTGAGCGTGTTAATGCTTGGAGGGCCATCTTCCCGGCCAATGGGATTATAAGCGAGCTGCCCATCGGCCAGTTTGCTGATCTGCACATTTCCCTGTGTGATCAGTTCACCATTGGCCACGCTGTCGAGGTAAATTTTGCTGCCATCCCCCAGTATCAACACCGATTTGTTCAACCGTGGTGCAGGAACATCTCCTCCGAAATGACGGACGCCAGCCTGCAGCCCATCGTTCTGCCTGAACTGGTAATACTGATATACACCCGCAATCATCAGTACCAGGATGGCCGCAGCGGTCGTGAGTTTTCTCCAGGAAATCCTCCGCCGGGCGAAGGGTACCACCCTCGTTTCAGGATCTTTTTCCTTTCCAATTATTTTTTGCAATTCGGCCAGGATTTCCCTCCCGTACTCATCGACGGTTTTCTCTTCCGTAAGCAATACCATTTCCAGCTCATCGGGAGAAACGGTATCATACCATTCGTGCAGAAACTGGACCTCATCCGGACTGGCTTGTCCGTCGAGGTATTTCCGGGCGAGTTCCTTGATTTTATCCAGATCAGACAGCATAAATAACCTTATATATCATATAAGAGACATGAGCGGCTGATCTGTACGTGAAATTTTGAAAGTTTTTTTAGGAGCAGCGGAAACAGTCAGAAATCGAATGGACCAACTTACGATTTCGGTGATGGTAAAATTGCCGGAATTAGAATAAAAGAATGGAAAAAGCCAGGCGGCGACGGTGTTTTCGCATGATGGCCATCACCCTGGTAACATAGTCTTCGGCTGTTCGCGGTGAAACGCCCAGCTCCCTGGCCACCTCCTCCAGCGGACGGTCGAGCATTTTGTGATGGATAAATACAAGTCGGTATTTTTCGGGCAATGCATTGCTGAGCCGGGTCAGGATTTCGAGGAACTGTTTGGTATCGAGATCGAACACTTTTTCCATCGGATTGGTGGTCAGCTCCAGTTGCCGCACCTGATCGGCCCTCCTTTTTTCGTTGGCAAGATGCCGGTAGATGGCGTATCGGGTCATGGCCGCCAGGTACATGGGCAGGGACTGGATTTCCAGTTGCTGGCGTTTACTCCATAGTGTAAGGAATACGTTTTGAACGATTTCCCTGGCATCCTCGCCCGATTGCAGCCGCTTATGGGCCATGAAGAAAAGCTGCTGCCAGTACTGGTTATAAATTTCAGTAAAGGCAGTTTCCTCTCCGGCTTTAAGCCTGCGGAGCAGGACTTCCTCAGAATATACGGCAGATGATTGCAATAGTTTGGCTATTGCCTAAAAATAGGGAAAAGCGCACACAATTTAAATCTGCCCCAAAATTGCCAATGCATTATAAAAGGACTATATTAGGGATCTCCTTAACCCAATGACTCATCACACACATGAGAATCAAACTGTTTGCTGCCCTTAAGGCACTGCCGGTCCTTATTGTACCGGCTCTACTATATGCCCAGGCGAAACCCGCCAAAGTCAAGTACGGAAAATACGGATGCACAGCTTCGAAATACCGCAACGGCTCCTTTGAGTTTCTACCGCGCGGCTCATTCCAATTGAGTAAAGACGGCAAATACAGTTATTCGGGTTTTGAGAAACCGAGTACCGGTAAATTCACGGTGGATGCCGATGGCAATCTCCTGTTTAAAGGAGGTTATCTGGATGGAGGGAAGGCAGAGAAAACCGACCAACCGAACAGATACCTGGTGGTATTCCCCGCAAATCCCGACAACCGCTGGACCTGCAGTTGCACAACTCCCTGATCGCTGATCAGGGCGCAACCATCGCGATTCCAAATCCGAGAAATAAGCGCTCCCCCATTTTCTTCAGTTCCTCGGGGCTGCGTTGCTTGGGCTGACTGATGGTTGGACCGGCACTGGTCGGCTCGCTGAATTCCATAAAATAATTCCAGAGAGCACCCGGGGTCATGATATTGAGCATACGAACCGAATCTGTCCGGATACGGAAATGATGCCGGAAGTTTCGCGGAGCAAAGCAGCTGTCTCCCGCCCGCAACACCGACGACTTACCATCAATCGACACCTCCAGTTCACCTTCCAGCACGTAGAATACCTCGTCTTCGTGTCGATGAATATGCGGCGGCGGCTCGGCGCCTTTGGGTAAAACCAAATCCAGTATTGCCATCTGTCCGCCGGTTTGCTCCGGACTCAGCAGGCTCTTGAAATATCCTCCCTGGTATAAGCGTAATGCTGTCATAAGATTGATTTAAGCTGCAATAATCCAGCGAAAAACGGGCACCACAACTCATATCGACGAGGCCCGAAAAAAATCGACAAAAGGCTGCAACACCCCGTCTACGCATACTCACGCTACCCGTCGGGCACCCGTCGGGCACCCGTCGGGTACCCGACGGGTGGAGTTTGTCGACAAAAGGGCGTTTTTGTCTACGGTGCGGGCGGGGAGGTGTTTTAACGGTTATTTTTGATGTACACATGATGAATAAACCCTTCAACAGATCCCCATGGGTCAGGCACCTGGTATTCTGGCTCTTCGCCCTGATCCTGCTCTCCTACATTTATGCCATCGTGTTCGAGAGTTTTGAACTGGGCAGCAAACTTATCCTGATGCTATTGCCGGTGCACGTGCTTTATTTCTACCTGCTAGACTATTTCGCCGTAAGGCATTTTTACCTGAGAGGGAAATATGTTGGAGCAGTCCTTGCAACGATTGGCATCCTTCTGACGGTGGCAGTGATTTACCGGCTGGTCGAAATCTATATTACGGATCCCTACATTATCCGGTATTATAGCAGACGCGACCCGAATTTCACCTGGGAAAAGATCGGGATGAGTGCCCGCGAACAGTTCTTTCATCCCATTTATTTTGTTACCGCCATCGAGCGCAGCAATCTGGTCGTGTGGATAGGAATCACGCTGCGGTTGCTATCCCTCTCGCAGGAACGAAAACAGAACGCGCTGCAGGCCGAGCTCGACTTCCTGAAAGCCCAGCTGCACCCGCATTTCCTGTTCAATTCACTAAACAATATTTATTCCCTGGCGCTGGACAAATCCGACAAAACACCCGAAGTGGTATTGGGGATATCGAATATCCTCCGATACTCTCTGTACGAATGCACAGCACAGAAAGTATCGCTGAAACGGGATATCGAAGTTCTGGAAGCCTATATAGGGCTGGAAAAACTCCGCTATGAAGATCGGCTGGAGCTCAACCTGCTGATAAGCGGCGACCGCAATCCGCACCGAATCGCGCCGCTGCTGATGCTTCCGCTGGTGGAAAATGCGTTTAAACACGGTACCGGTAAAACCATAGATATGCCGTGGATCAATATCCAGTTGCATATCGATAACAACCTGTTAACTTTAAATATCAGCAACAGCAAATCGGATCATTCGGAAAACCATCCGGAGCAGTCGGGCAAAATCGGTGTGGAAAACCTGAAAAAAAGACTCGAACTGATCTACCCCGGGCAACACGAACTGGAATTTTTCGATGAGGAGGACTGTTTTATCACGGTACTCAAGCTTCAGCTGAATTGAGAAACTATGAATTGAGAAGCTTAAGAATTGAGAAGCCGAAACGAATAAACGAATGAGTAGTGTAAACAATTGAGAAGAGGAAACCATGGCTATAAAAGCGTTAATCGTAGATGACGAGCCACGCGCCGTCGAAGTACTGAAAAAATATGTACAGCAGGTTCCGGAAATCGAGCTCAGCGGCATTTGTCACAACGGTATCCAGGCATTCCAGGCCCTGCAGAAACAAGCCGTGGACCTGGTATTTCTCGATATCAATATGCCCGGACTCAGCGGAATTGAACTGGTAAAATCGGTTCCCAATCCGCCGTTAATCATTTTCACCACCGCCCATATGGAATATGCCATCGACGGATTTGAACTGAATGCAGCCGACTATCTTCTTAAACCCATCTCCTTCGAACGATTTCTGAAAGCCGTGAGCAAGGCAATGAACCTCCAAAAGCTGGCGGCCCTGACATCACCGTCCCTTATTCCGGCAACACCAGAGCCAATTGCACAGCCTTTCTACATCTACATGCGGATCGACAGACAACTAATCAAACTGAACACAGATGAGATTTTGTGGATAGAAAGCGATAAAGACTATATCAAAGTAGTTACTTCCAAAAGCACCTACATGACCAAACAAAAAATTAGTGCGATGGAAAACCTGCTGCCCATACACGCATTCCTTCGCGTGCACCGCTCCTTTATTATACCCCTCGGTAAAGTAGAGGGATACAACCCCAATTACCTGATCGTGGCATCAAAAAAGATTCCTATCGGCAAGAACTACAAACAGGCATGTATGGATAAATTCAATCCGGGCAATCATCAATCCCCTGTTTTCGTGTATTGATCTGCGTTAGTTCTACGCCTATAATTGTCGCCGCACCCTGAATTGTCCGGTTACCTGTTTACTTAGGTTCTCACAATCCTCTTTCCAATATACGGTGGCGCTAAAATCGCCCGCGATAATCCCTCCCACAGTTCCGTACTGCGTAATATTTATCTTCCCCTTTCCATAGTGCACCACAGGACTATTACATGCGCGATATGCTCCTTCATACATCACGTCATTTTGTGCCGACTGGAAAACCTGGATGCTGAAATAATCAGGCAGGGTCTGATCGCCCAGATCGTACTGTCCGGGTTTGCTGGCATTGAGTGAAATATTCACTCCACCAGTCAGCGCGGTTCCAATTAAGATGGTCGCATTATTCAAAAACACGGCATCCATCGATTGAGCCGTATGGGTGGCACCGTTGAATTCCCAGGTGAAATACTCATCGGGCACCAGGTTCAGATCACGCTGCACGAGCACCACCCCGCCGTTACCCGGACGTTCGGGATTCCTCGCATTTACCATGTTCTTAATCCGCGCTCCCACCGTAACGGTTTGAGGCGCACTGATCGTTGCAGGAGCTTTATAGGTATTTGCCCCAGTCTTCATTTCGGGAAGCGTACCAGTCCCGTGAAGAAACCAGGTCTCAACATGCTTATCCGGCACGATCTCAAGCGGTGCGAGCAAATCGTCCTCCGCCGCATCACAATACACTGTGGTGAGTCTCACTTCCTCGCCGGCTTTCAACTCCTGTTTTTCCGCCCGGATGTAAAAAACTCTTTCAATAACCCAATCGCTGAAATGCTTTGTCTTAGCCGTAAGATATTTCCCCGATTTATCGATATTCGTCTTAACCACATGATGCCAGTAGCCCTGTGCATCCTGATAGGCCAGGTATAATTGATCTTCGTTTGTGCCTTCCAGTTCAGCCTCGGTGTAACGAAATTTCAGGGTGATATCTTTCTGAAAATTTACGCCGGCCGGACCGATCCGATAAGCCTTTCCGGCACCCGCAGCCAAGGTTTTCGTGACCGGTTGAATACTGAAACTGGTGGGACTGCTTACCGTACCTGGCGGGATATCGATCCGAACCATATTATCGCCCGAGAAAAAGGTGCCACCCTCGGCACCGATCAGCTTAGTAACAATGGGACCATCAATAATCCCGTGTTCCATAGGGAGCGGCCGATTCTTCAGACCCGGAATGTCCGACGACTTCTTACATGAATGAAGTATAGCCACCAGTAAAATACCAAGCAGGATGGAAATAATTGCATGGGTTGCTTTCATCAATAGTTATTTAATGTCTTCGAGAATCATTTTTGAACTCGTGTTCGTCACCAGTTCCATCGGCTCACCCGTGGGCAGTACGACCACCGTCACCAGTTTACTCACCGTTTCCTGTTTCACAATTCCGACCCCGTGCGCCACCCAAAGCGTTATATGTTCATCGCCGTTTGAAGTATAGGGGGTATTTCCCACCTTGGTTTTAATGGTGTTTATGTTAGCATAGGTGTAGCGATTGCAAACGAAGCTTCCGGCAGGCGTTTCCACGGTTTCCGAAACCGAAAAACCATCCGCCATTTCCAGGATTTGTTCCATGGAACCTGCAATGCCCTGGTTGGTAT
>DATCJQ010000352.1:0-5470 GCA_036562745.1 Flavihumibacter sp. | reverse complement strand
TTCGCAAAGATCGGCCTCCGCAACCGACCAACGCACAAAACGGGCAGATATTTCATGTCGCTCTTTTTCGATCTTCCGACCGGAAAGGGATCCCTTGTTCTCTTTGGTGAATTGCTTCGCCTCCTCAGTCACATAATTAGTGCAACCAGGGTAAGGTAAAAACAATGAAAAACCGCCAGGCCATGAGCCGGTAATATTAATTTTCCCCGTAAAGCAGCTGAAAATCAAGTGGTTCTGCCGTGCGTTCGCTGATGCTGCAAAAGTATTGCCACATATTCTTTCAACAACTACTTAACTAAGTAATATTGAACAAAATTATATCTAAAAGTTCTTATTCAACACTTTGCTGATCAGCTGACTCTTGCTTTCGACATTGAGTTTCTGGTAAATTTTCTTGAGATGGTGGTTTACTGTATAAACCGAAACGAACATTTTTTCAGCCAGTTCCTTGTAGGTAAGACCTTCTTTCAATAGCATCACCAATTCAAGCTCGCGCTTCGTAAGTCTGCGTGCAAGCTGGTCTTCGAGCCGGCTTCCAACATGCGCAATGATGCGGGCTGCAGCTTTTGAGGAGAGGTAAGCGCCATCCCGATAAATGTCGGTTATGGCCCGGTAGACTTCCGATAATTGTCCAGGTTTGGTCAAAAATCCATGAGCCCCTTTTCGAATTATTTCGACAACGGTTTCCTGCCGTTCATCGCCCGAAATCACCAATATTTTCACCAAAGGAAAAGCCCGCCGAAGCAGGCTTATTCCCTCAATTCCGTCTTTTAGGGGGAGAATCAAATCCAGCAATACCAGGTCGGGTTCCTCGAAGGAGCCATTATGCTGCTCCAGTTCGTCCAGGCTCCGGTATGCAAAACATATTTTAATATCTTGGTAGTGGGAAAAAAACTCGCGGTAATTCTCGAGCAGGTGGATATTGTCTTCTATAATGCCGATTTTGATAAGGTCCCTGTTCATATCACTAAATTAAGTGATAACCGTACCAGAATTCCGGCACCTTTCCAAATCACCTCCCCTTATGTATTATTTACCGTAGCTTTCCACAAATTCCTTGTAAACCCTTTGCAGGCCTTCTTCCAGATCGATTTTGTGCCTCCACCCAAGGGCATGCAACTTGCTCACATCCATGAGTTTACGCGGAGTGCCATCGGGTTTGCTCAGATCGTGTTCGATGGTTCCCTCATAACCCACCACTTTCTGAACCAGCAGGGCCAGGTCTTTGATCGGAATATCATCCCCCACCCCGATGTTTACCAGTCCGGGTTCGTTATACTCCTTCATCAGGAAAAAGCAGGCGTCGGCCAGGTCGTCGGCATGCAGAAACTCACGCCGCGGCGTTCCGGTTCCCCACATGGTTACGCTGGGTGCGTCCGCCAGCTTGGCTTCATGGAATTTCCGGATCAGGGCCGGCAGTACGTGGGAGTTGTTCAGGTCGTAGTTATCATTCGGACCATAGAGGTTGGTCGGCATCACGGAGATGAAATTGCATCCATACTGACTCCGGTAAGCATCGCACAACTTGATCCCGGCAATCTTTGCAATGGCATAGGGTTCGTTGGTCGGCTCCAGTTCGCCGGTGAGCAGGTATTCCTCTTTCAGGGGCTGAGGGGCCAGCTTGGGATAAATACAGGATGATCCCAGAAAAAGCAGTTTCTTAACCCCATGCAGATAACTCTGGTGGATCACATTATTCTGGATCATCAGATTATCGTACAGAAATTCACCACGGAAAGTATTATTGGCATGAATTCCTCCCACCTTGGCGGCAGCGAGGAAAACATAGTCGGGCTTTTCCGCAGCAAAGAACTCGGCTACGGCCTGCTGATTCCGGAGATCCAGCTGGGCCGATGTACGGGTTACAAAATTGGTATATCCTGCTGCCTGTAAACGGCGATGTATAGCCGAACCCACCATTCCGCGGTGGCCGGCGATATAAATTTTGCTATTCAGTTCCATTAATCAATTACTCGTATTGATTTTTCACATAATACCCACTCTCCTTGAGCAGTTTTTCTTTGCGGAAGCTGTCCACATCGGATGCCACCATTTCCTTAACCAGTCCGGCCAGGTCGTATTTAGGCTTCCAGCCGAGTTTGGTTTGGGCTTTGGTCGGATCACCAATCAGGAGGTCCACTTCGGTGGGACGGTAATACCGCGGATCCACGGCCACCACTTCCTTACCAATTTCAACCTGGAATTCGGGGTTGGAGCAGCTAACCACTTTGGCCACTTCTTTCTCTTCAGATCCCTGGAATTCCACTTCAATTCCCACTTCGGCAAAAGCCATCCGTACGAATTCACGAACCGGGGTGGTGATGCCGGTAGCAATTACAAAGTCTTCAGGTTTATCCTGCTGCAGGATGCGCCACATGGCTTCCACATAATCCTTGGCATGTCCCCAGTCGCGTTGCGCATTTAGGTTACCCAGGTAAATCTTATCCTGTAATCCCAGGGCAATTTTAGCTACCCCGCGGGTGATTTTACGTGTTACGAATGTTTCACCACGCAGCGGCGATTCGTGGTTAAACAGAATGCCGTTTACCGCAAACATGCCGTAGGCTTCGCGATAGTTTACCGTGATCCAGTACGCATACAGCTTTGCCACCGCATAGGGCGAACGGGGATAAAAGGGCGTGGTCTCACTCTGAGGCACTGCCTGTACCAGGCCGTATAGCTCCGAAGTGGAAGCCTGATATACTTTGGTCTTTTTAGTGAGGCCAAGCAGTCTAACGGCCTCGAGTATCCTCAGCGTGCCAATACCATCGGCATTCGCAGTATATTCCGGGGTTTCAAAACTCACGTGAACGTGGCTCATAGCGGCCAGGTTATAGATCTCATCCGGCTGTGTTTCCTGAATAATCCGGATAAGGTTGGTACTATCGGTCAGATCGCCGTAATGCAGGTGCATGCGTACATTTTTGTCATGCGGGTCCTGGTACAGATGATCGATCCGGTCGGTATTGAACAGGGATGCACGACGTTTGATGCCATGAACGATATACCCTTTGCTCAATAATAATTCTGCGAGGTAAGCGCCATCCTGGCCAGTTATACCTGTTACTAAAGCTACTTTCGACATTATATGCTATTTGATAAGGAATTGTCCTAGTTTTCGAAACGGTTTCAAAGGTATGGTAAAAAAATAGGGGACCAAACCATTCACCGTCCAGGCCCTTCGGTCCTCCCTGTTTGCTCTCCATCGGTTTCGCCAGCTCGCGTTGCTGTGTCCGCCCGTCCGCATTTTCACCACCACTTCCGGCAAATAGGCTGCCTTCGCCCCGTATCGCAACAAAAACCGCAACATCAGCTCATAATCTGCCGCATACCGGAAACTGGTATCAAAAACGCCATAATTGCTATACAATTGTCTGCGCACGAAAAAACTCGGGTGTGGCGGCATCCAGCCATAGAAAAACTGCCTCTTATTATATTCCCCTGCCTTCCAGCACCTCACCACTTTATCCGTATTAACCGCATCCACATATTGTAAATCACCATAAACCGCCATGATTTCCGGATCGCGGAACAGCTCAACCACCTTTTCTATGATATCCGTACCGGCATAGAAATCATCCGAGTTCAATATGCCCAAAATTTCACCGCTTGCAATACGGATTCCCTTATTCATGGCATCATACAGTCCCCGGTCCGGTTCAGATATAAACCGGCTCACGTGAGGGAATCCCGATACGATATCCGCCGTGGTATCCGTGGAACCTCCATCCATTATCAGATGTTCAACCGACCGGTAGCTCTGTTCTGCCACGGCCCTCAAAGTATCTGCCAGCGTAGCGGCACTGTTATAGGTGGGTGTTATAATACTTACTAATGGATCCATCCCTACTCACTAATTGTTCTTTTCCGGACCTCCCTGGCGGGATTTCCCTGATAAATCGTATAGGCATCCAGGTTAGAAGCTGCCACCGATCCCACCGAAAGGACGCTGTGAGAATGGCAGGTGATACCCGGACAAACCACCGATTTTGCGCCAATCCATACCCCGTCTTCCAGGATAATCGGACCGACCATTAAATCAAACGTAGTTTTCTTGTAATTATGATTGCCGGTCAATAATAGAGCACCCTGCGACAAACAGGAATTGGCCCCGATCTCAACCCGGCAGAGATTGTCGATCCACACGGCCTCGCCAATCCAGGTATTGGCCCCGATACTCAATAACCAGGGGTACTTAATATTTACATTCGGCTTGATCACCACCCGCGGACCGATTTTCGCGCCAAACAGCCTGAGCAACCCGCGTTTGAGCGAATACAAGGGCAGCCAACTGCTTCTGAACACCAGCAGATTTATGATATACCATGCTGCCCGCTTCCAGGCCGGCGCACCGATCTGCGCCCTGAACCAATCATTATTATATTTCGACAAGTCAGTCTGACTCATGAAAACAGTTTTTTGTATTTATCCCCATAACCGGCTTGGGCGAGATAAGCCACAGCCAGGTCAAAAGCTCCCTGCGACCAATATCCGTATTCGTTATCATCCATCAAGATAATTTTTTCCAGCGCCCCGAGGAAAGCCTCCCTGTCGGACAATGGAATATCCCATCCCGCCCGGATCTGCTCCAGCCCGCGCCAGGGGGTCTGATCACTCAACAATACCGGTTTTCCGCTGGTCAGGGCTTCAAATATGGCATGACCGAAATTTTCGCCCAATGTTGGCAGCACAAAAAAATGATAGGACCGCAGTGTGTCGAATACCAATCGATTGTTCACCGGTCCCATAAAACGTACCTGCACGTTATCGCGCATCCCGCCCGCCAGCTCGCGGCATCGCCGTTCATAATCCGGCTCGTCGGCCACACCATATATATCCAGCTCAAGGGTCCCGCCATGATCCACCGATCCCAGTAATTCCAGCAGATAGTGCAGATTCTTTTTGGGATGAACCCGCGATATAAAAACCAGCCTTGCCCGCCCCTTTTCTTTAAGCGGCGCGACCGGTTTGGACTCCAGCCGGTTTGGAATATTTTCGGCCAGCATCAGTTCTGCCCTCGGAAACCAGCTTTTGATATCGGCCAATTCCTGCTGATCCGTTGCCTGAAAACGGATCATTCTGTCCCAACCCAGCCTTCGGAATAAAAACAGAAATATTCTTTTCTTGCCCGCCTTCAGTTGCATGGCCCCCTGTTGCAGCATGCCCCTCGGAGCCAGTACCAGTTTGTAGCGACCCATCCGTTTCCCCAGATATATAAGCGGCAAAATGGTGTAATGGATCGAAAACATGCTGTTGAAATACAGCAATTCGGGTTGCACGTAGTCAAGTATTGCCTTAAACTCGTTTCTTCCTAACCTACCCGGACTCCTATAATATATCTCCTCCCCGAAAGCGCCCGGCACCCATTGGTTAACGGGAACCGCATAAGGCGATTCATCGCCCAGATCGCGATCGGAGGTAAAAACAAAAAACTGATACTCCCCGGCCAGCGCCTTTACCAGATTGGTAC
>DATCJQ010000349.1:0-2930 GCA_036562745.1 Flavihumibacter sp. | reverse complement strand
GATCTACATTATTCGGATTCTTCTTGGTATTGTACAGTTGTCCCAGGTACTTGGCTTCTGCCACGCGGTTGCCGGTTTTCTTGGCCAGGGCAGCAGCATTCGCCATCAGCTCCAGTTTGGAATCCTGTGCAGTATCCATGGCAATGGCCTTGTCGTAGTTCTCCATGGCAGTTTCTTCATTGCCGGGGAATTTGGCCAGGGTATTCGCCAGGAACTCATAGTCCTTGGGAACAAATCCCTCTTCTTTCTGCTTACCGAAATATTGTTCCAGATATTTCTTGGCGTTCAGCGAGTCTTTTTTCTCGTCGTACGCATAAGCGATCAGCTTGTAATATTTGGGATCAGCCTTATCGCCCAGTTGTGCGATGAAGTTATTGGCCGTAGCGATGGCTTCATCATAACGACGGGAAGCGTAAAGGATCGCAGTTTTCTCGTAATCATTCTCGGGGCTCGGATCAGATACAGCCAGATATTTGTCGTAGTATTCCTTTGCCTTGTTGATGTCACGATCGAAATAATAAACATACAGATCGTAAATAGCAGGCGCATAGTTGGGGTCAATGCGAACCGCATCTTCAAACGCAGGCAGGAAGATTTCGCTGTTTTTCTGAGTCAGGTAAATACGACCGATGCGATGCTTGGCTTCGGCCATTTTCGGATCCAGCTCAAGCGCACGCTGATAAGCCTGAACAGCATTCCCTCCGTCTACTTTCTTACGATATGCATCCCCGATCAGCAGCCAGGTTGTCGGATTATTAAATTTCTTAATCTGAGTCGCCTGAGTCAGCTTCTCGATGGCATAGTCGGCATCACCGTCCTTTGCATCCACGTTCGCGCGACCGATCGCATTGAAAATTTCCACATCGCGGGACTTGGTCAGGCTGATGGCGGTTTCAAAACGCTGACGAGCTTCTTCTTTTTTACCATCGATCAATTCAATATGACCGGTACCTACCAATAAGAGCGGAGCATTTCCGTTGGTGGAAAGCGCTTTCTGATAGAGGGCACGGGCACCATCCACATCGTCCATATCCAACAGAGTCTGACCCAGCCAGTAAGTGGCCTCAATATTGTTCGGATTGGCGGCCAGTACTTTCTCCAGGTTCTCCTTCGCGCTGTTATAGCGCTGATAATAATGAAATTTCTTACCCTGGTCCACACTCTGCGCGAATAGGGAATTACCACAAACTACGGCGGCTAATACCAGACTATAGAGGTATTTCTTCATTCGTTGCTGTTTTTAGTCGGAAGTTAAAAATATTAAAATATAAGGATTACTCGTCAATTCCGGCATTTCTAATTTCAAAAGCCATTTTAGCTGGCCAGAGATAGGCTCTGCGGAATATGAGCTGTCCTCTTTCATAGATGAGGAAATTCGCAAATCCGCTACCCAATCCTTGCCAATTTTCTTTTAAAATATAATGCAATCCCCGTACCAAAGGGTACCGCCGGGTTGCGATATTCGCCTGATATGGCTTTACATAGGCCTCATTCGGACATATTTCACAACGAAGTGAAGCAATCGTAACTTTTTGTTGGAAACTGAGTTGAACAGGATCATCGGTGTTGCCAATCCAGCTAACCCCGATAAAACCGATGGCATCCTTGTTTTTGGAAACATAGTCAATTACTCCCTCGCTGGAGGTGGCAGCCGTTACTTCGGGACTCAGCTTCTCTCCTTTCAGGATGGAGTCGATCGCAAACCGCACCGTACTGGTGGCAGTGAGGCCGTCCATTACCGGTTTGAATTTGTAACCGCTGGTTCCGTTCAGGATGGAACGTAGTTCTCCCCGATCCAAAATGGAGTCTTTATTCGCCGGATTCACGATCACGGTAACCGCATCAAAGGCTGCACGCCCCTGTATCGGCACATATCGGAGTTTTTCCTTGAGACCTTTCTCCTCCTCCGGCAACAGGCCGCGGGTCACTATCACCATGCGGATGCTGTCTACCAGCAGATCCTTGAGACATTCGGCTTCCGGCTTATAGTGCGCTATGATCTTTGCATTCGGGAAATCCGATTCATACACCTTAATCTGTGAATCGATCACCGGCTTGAAGGATTCATCCACACTGATGTGGATGGTACCGGATTTGGGCGTATCGCCATGGGCTACAACGGGCTGGTTGTTGCAGCGGACAAAACCCAATGCAACGAGAATTACAAATACCTGAATTTTCCAACGCCTATGCATACACGGTTTCAAGTTTTTATTCAGAATAGTAATTTTTTTTATATCCCCGGTAAATCCGCCATGCGCCGTAAACTATGCAGAGACCTGAAAAGAAGTACTTAAAGAAAGGTTCCATCTCAAAATCAAAGCCTAGTTTTTCCGAGATCAGAAAGAAAATACCAAATAAAAATATCAGTCCGCCCATACCATAATCCTTGATGGATCGCATGCTGCTGTACCGCTTTCTTCTTTGTTCCTGCTGATCAAATGCCATTTTACCTTATCTGTTGGAGTTGGGCAATTTAGGAAAAATAAGTGTTTATCGGGCGCTTAGATGGCAGCTGTTTCAAAAATTATTGGAATATTGAACCCTGTCTACACTGTTTTTCCATGCTGTTTACCGGGGTTCCAGGCCGGCATTTTGCGTAGTACGCGAAGCACTTCCCGGGGCCTTAAATTGCAGGAAGGCCTTGGTTGTAATGCCTGATTTCCACCCCGAAAACCGGGCATAACGGCGGCCATTTCCAGACTTTCCGGCATTTTTTTCCGGCGCTTCGATGGGAGCCCCTGGCCGGTCTGTTGGGTTTTCGAACAGAATGTCGGGCGCATCGCTGCGAAGAATGCCGACAGGTCCATACCTGAAGATTTTGGTTTAAAATGAGACGCAGCGCTGTGTTGATTCTAAGATGCCCCGCCCCCCGATTTCCATACGGTAAACTGTGCTATTTTTGCCACCATGAAGATTCTGATGGTATG
>DATCJQ010000341.1:0-3531 GCA_036562745.1 Flavihumibacter sp. | reverse complement strand
CGGTATGCGGTCGGGCACCCTCAACGTGCCGGGTATCGTGGGACTTGGTCGCGCTGCGGAGATCTGTCGCCTCGAAATGCCCGCCGAATCGGAACGTTTGCTCGGGTTGCGCCGCCGCCTCGAGGAAAAGCTGCTGTCCATTCCCGGGGTGCAACTCAATGGCGATCCCCTTCACCGCCTGCCCCATACCCTCAATATTTCCTTCCCCACCCAGGACTCGAACAGCCTGCTTCTGCGTTTTAACAAGAAAATTGCATTGTCTGCGGGATCGGCCTGCACCTCTGCCACCCTCGAACCGTCTTATGTATTGAAAGCCATGGGGTTCGAGGACCAGCGGGCCTATTCGGCCCTGCGCTTCGGATTGGGGCGCTTCAATACTGCCGAGGAGCTGGACTGGGTGGCCAACCTGATCCTACAGGACCTGGGGTAAATTTTTACCCGTCGGGCACCCGTCGGGTACCCGTCGGGTGCCCGACGGGTAGTAGAAAGGGTGTAACTTTGTAAATCGTAAAGTTGGAACTATGTTATTTGTCAGCGATAAAGCGAAAGAAAGGGTACTGAAACTGCTGGAAGAGGCAGACGTCAATAAAAGCGGCGATTATTTTCTCCGCGTTTCTGTAGTGGGTGGCGGCTGCTCAGGGCTCAGCTACAAACTCGATTTCGATAATGTGAGCAAACCGGGCGATCAGGTGTTTGAGGACAAGGGAATCAAAATCGTAACCGATCTGAAAAGCTTTTTATACCTCGTAAATACCACACTCGAATTTTCGGATGGGCTTAACGGTAAGGGATTTTATTTCAGCAATCCCAATGCCAGCCGCACCTGCGCCTGTGGTGAAAGTTTTGCCGTGTGACCAAAATCAAAACAGGATAGAAGAGGCCCCAGCCTTTTCAGGTTTATAACCTATTTTTGATTTGTATGTGGTCAATTGCAAAAAAAGAAATCCGGCAGTTTTTCGGAAGCCTCACCGGTTTGGTTGCCATCGTGGTGTTCCTGCTGCTGAACGGATTGTTTCTGTTTGTTTTTCCCGATTCAAGTATTCTGGACTATGGTTATGCCACCCTGGACAAGTTTTTCCAGCTGGCACCCTGGATTCTGTTGTTCCTGGTTCCGGCCGTAACCATGCGCAGCTGGGCCGATGAATTTAAGGCAGGAACTTTTGAGATCCTTGCAACCCGGCCGCTTACCGCCTCCCAACTGGTGACCGGTAAATTTCTCGGTGCTTATTTCATTGTGGTGATCGCCCTGCTGCCCACCATTCTTTATGCGTTCAGTGTGCAGGCGCTGGCCGTGGACAAGGGCATTGATGTGGGGGGAACCATCGGATCCTATATCGGGCTCTTTCTGCTCGCGGCCGTGTTCACTGCTATCGGTACCTGGTGCAGCAGCCTGAACTCCAACAGCGTGATCGCCTTCTTATTGAGTGCCTTCACCTGCTTTATTCTATACACCGGATTTGATGCACTGAGTCAGCTGCCCGCCCTGCAGGGAAATGCCGATTATCTGCTTCAGAAAATTGGTATCGATTATCACTATAAAAGCATTAGCAGAGGCGTAATTGACAGTCGCGATATCATTTATTTCGGCAGTATCATTGCCTTTTTCCTCCTGATTACCAACCGAAAAATTGCGCTGAGCCAGGCCGTATGAAAAAGACCCTTTCTTCCAACAAATATTACTGGATTATCCTTTTGCTGATACTTGCGCTGATCAACTGGGCGGCAGAAAAAGTAGTGGTACGAATTGATCTTACCGCAGAGGGACGCTATACCCTTTCGTCTGCCACCCGCAAATTATTGCTCGATCTCGAAGAACCGGTGGTGGTGGATGTACTCCTACAGGGCGAGCTGCCGGCAGGTTTCAAGAAACTTGCAGCCAGCACCGATGATATGCTGCGCGAATTCAAGGCCGTGGGTAAATCCAACTTCCGTTACCAGTTTATCAAACCGGGCGAGGGGATGAACGATACGGCCAAGGCCATGCTCTTCGATTCACTGGCGCAACTGGGATTAAGACCCACTAACATCAAGGCACAAACGAAAGAAGGGGAGGGCCAGGAAGAGCGACTGGTATTTCCCGGCGCCGTGATTCAGCATAAGGGAAGAACCACGGCCATCGATCTGCTGCAGGGCGTAAGTGCCATGGGCGGACTCGAATCGCTCAATACGGCTGAAGCGCTGCTGGAATTCAAGTTTGCCAATGCGGTAAAACAATTGAATCAGGATTCGGTGCCAATGATCGGATACCTTATCGGAAACGGGCAACCCCTCACCGAGCAGGTGTATGATCTCATTGAAAATGTATTGAGAAGAAATTACGCTTTCCGCATTTTGCCGATAGACAGCGTGCCGCTGATTCCACCGGTTTTTGAGGCGCTGGTAATTGCCAAACCAACCATCCCTTTCAGTGATGAACAAAAAATGAAGATTGATCAGTTCGTGATGCGGGGCGGAAAACTGATCTGGATGATTGACAAACTGTATGCGGAAATGGACAGTTTGCATCGTTCACAAAACGAATTTATCGCTTTCGACCGCGGACTCGAGCTTGATGATCTGCTCTTCCGATATGGCGTGCGTATCAACCAGGATCTGTTGCAGGATCTGAATGCCGACCGCATGCCCTCGGTGGTAGGGACAATGGGCGGTAAACCCCAGATCCAATTACTGCCCTGGTTTTATAATCCGCTGCTGACCAATTACAGCGGACACCCTATTTCCAAGAATCTCGACTATGTGCTGGCCCAGTTCCCCAACTCCATTGATACCGTGGAAGCCAGGGGGGTACGAAAAAATATTCTGCTGGCCAGCTCACCCCAGGCGCGGACCCTGGAAACCCCGGCCAAAGTGACCTGGAACTCGGTGCAAACAGAAGCCGATTTCAATACCTTCCGTAAATCACAGGTGCCAGTGGCAGTGCTGCTGGAAGGCAATTTCACTTCGCTCTATGCCAATCGTCTGAATGCAGCACAGCGTGAACTCGTGAGCTCCCTGGGCGAATCCTATCCGAACCAGTCGGTGGAAACCAAAATGGTGGTAATTGCCGATGGGGATATCGCGCTCAATGCCGTAACCCAATCCGAAGGTCCGCTGCCCATGGGCATGAATCCCTATACCAAATTCCAGTTTGCCAACCGCGATTTTATTCAGAACTGTATTGAATACCTTGTGGACGAATCGGGCATCATGGAAACCCGGGCCAAGGATTTCAGCCTGCGCCTGCTCGACCAGAAAAAACTCGATGAAGGAAAAAACAAGTGGCAGTTTATAAATATTGCCGTTCCCGTTTTGCTGATGCTGGCATTTGGCTGGGTATTTCAGTGGGTAAGGAAACGTCGTTTCAGCACAAAATAAAATCATGACACCCGAACAGATCACCTATCTAGTATTTGGAGTAGTAATCCTGCTCGCTCTTTTGTTTGACCTCGGACTGATGAGCAAGAAGACCACGGAGGTTACCATCAAAAAAGCATTGGGACAAACCATTTTTTGGGTAACACTGGCCCTCGGATTCTTTGCATTCATGTGGTG
>DATCJQ010000329.1:0-9772 GCA_036562745.1 Flavihumibacter sp. | reverse complement strand
CGATAGTACCAGATATGAATGCCGTCGGGAGAAAAGACCTCGTAAAGCAATGTTTCCCTGCCGTTGGAGGATGACTCATACCTGGATTCGGTAAGATGTGCATTTTTCAGACTTAGGTCGAAGTAATAGTAATCAGCCAGATTCCCGGTCATCGCAACAAGTATAAGGGTATTATTTCTTATCGATTTTACAAAATTGGTAAAAGCGTTTACGAAATACGGAAAAACTGATTATGAGGAGGCTACATTTTACTTTCTGCGTAAGTATAATTCCCGCGTACAAAATGGCAAGAATGGAAATTTGCACCCGGAAATAGAACCCCTAATCAGAAAAAGCGATGAGAAAGAGAATTTGGATGATGTTTTGCCTGGTTTGCCAGGTTGTAGCTGCCCTGGCGCAGGATGCTCCGCTGACCGGTCAGTTGCTCGACAGCGAAACCGGGAGTCCCCTGGCCAAAGCCACCCTTCAATATGTGAATAAAAACATCCGTACCGTTACCGGTGAGGATGGCCAATTCAGCATAGCTTATTATCCCGGTGAAGTGCTCATGATCACTCATACCGGTTACAAGCCGCACCAGATGGTTGTTCGTAAAGGGCAGCCGTTTTTGCGTCTTTCCCTGGATCCCAATCCGAAGGAACTGACCGAGGTGGTGGTTACCGGGGCATTGGGTCTGCGCCGCGCCGCCCGCGAGCAGGCCACCTCATCAAAGGTCCTGAACACGGCGGCTATCAACCAGGGCAAACCGGTGAACCCGATTCTGGGACTTGCCAGTAAAGTGGCCGGTTTGCGAATTAATATGTTCGACAGCAAAGTGGATCCGGATGTGCAGATCAACCTGCGTGGTATCCGTTCGCACAGCGGAAGCAACGCTCCGCTATATGTGGTGGATGGCGTACCCGTGCCGGCGATCAACCGCATCAATCCCAACGATATCGAATCCATTAATGTGCTGAAAGGAGCCAATGCCGCTGCGGTGTATGGATCGGAAGGTGTAAATGGGGTGCTGATCATCACTACCAAAAAAGGACGGGTAGGTCAGCAGCAACTGCGCTATTCCAATACCACCATGTTTGAATCGGTATCGCGCCTGCCCGAGCAGCAGGATCGCTTTGGTAACGGACTGAACGGAGTGTATAATCCAACCCAGTATCAGTCCTGGGGTCCCGAATATGACGGAAGCATGAAACCCGTTGGGGTTGTATTACCCGATGGATCGCAGTGGGAACTGCCCTATTCCGCGGTGAAGGATGGACGGCGTGATTTCTTCGAAACCGGGATCACCACGCAGAACGATATCTCCCTGTCGGGAGGTGATGCGGTATCCACTTATTTTCTGTCCCTGCAGGATGTGATCACCAAGGGCATTATCGATGGCGATAAAAACCGCCGTACCGGGGTGCGTCTGAATGCTTCCCGGAAGTTCGGAAAGCTGAAAACCGGATTCACCGTGAACTATGTGTTCAACAAAAATGATGTTACGCCGAGCGAGCCCTGGTCAACCGTGTATCGCCTGCCGGCCAACCTGCCGCTGAAAGAGGTACAGGACTGGCGGAATACTCCCTATGCCAATCCGAACTTTTGGTTCAGTACGAATCAGCCCAATCCTTATTTCAATGTCGATAACCAGCGCAACCTCACCAAACAGCAAACTCTGAATGCGAGTTTGCAACTGGAATATCCGGTTACGAGATGGTTGGATCTGATATACCGCGCCGGTTTGTACAACCGTGTGGAGAATATTCACAATACGGTTGGCAAGTTTAGCTATACAACAGCCGGACGTACGGATATCGCGGGAAGCGTGAGCGATGGTTCTGCCAACTTCACCCGTCTGAACAGCGACCTGATGCTGAACTTCCACAAGAAAATCGGACGCTTCACCAACCGCCTGATCCTGGGCAACAATCTTCGGGCCGATGATACGAAGGAAATAAATATCAGCGCCTCTGCCCTGGTGGTTCCGGATCTCTTTAATCCGGGTAACAGAACCGGGCAGCTGGGAGGATCATCTTCGGTTACACAATACCGTCAGACCGCGATATTTGGTGAGTTCACGACCGGGTTTGATGATTATCTCTTCCTTACCCTTACGGGACGTAACGAATGGGTATCGGTGCTGAACCCGGATGCTAATTCCTACTTCTATCCCGGCGCCGGTTTGAGTTTTATATTCAGCGAAGCCATTCCCGCTATTCGTCAGAGCAAGATCATCAGCTACGGTAAACTGTATACTTCTCTCAATCGTACCGGTAATGTAAGCGGTATTGCTCCCTATGCGCTGAATAATACCTATAGCCAGACCAATGGTTTCCCCTTCGGCACCCTGCCCGGGTTTTCGCTGGGAACCACTTATCCCAACTTCAATATGAAACCGGAGTTTGTGAATTCATTTGAAGTGGGAACCCAGGTGGGATTGTTCGACAACCGCCTGAAGGCCGAGCTGACCTATGCACATTCCATGTCTTCCGATGGCATTGTGGAAACCGAGATCCCCGGATCTACCGGATACTCTGCCGCTCTGGTGAATGCCTTTAAGGTGGCCAATGATATCGTGGAAGTGGATATTAGTGGTGATATCATCCGTAACAGAAAACTGCGCTGGAACCTGGGGGCCACGCTCTATCACATGAAGAATGAAGTGAAGGAGATCTATGGCGAACTCGATGCGCTGTTCACCTTCCGCCAGAACTATGTGATTGTGGGACAACCCTATAATACATTTATGTTCCGCGACTATCGTCGCGATGATATGGGTCGCATTATTGTAGATGCCACTACCGGTAATCCTGTTGGTACCAACGAACTCTATATTGCCGGAACCGGAACACCGCCCTGGCAACTTGGATTTCATACATCGCTTGATGTAGGAAATTTCCACCTGGGTGCGCAGTTCGACTGGCGGATGGGCGCGATCATGTATAGTGAAGCCGCTAACCGCATGATCAGCGATGGTACCAGTCCACTTACGGTGAAGTATAACCGACAACCATTTATCATTCCGAATTCATCAATCGAAACTGCGGATGGTAAATATGTGGAGAACACAAGCGTGTATACCGCGGGCGACCGGAACTATTTTGCCAATTTCGTGGCGCCGGTACAGTCGAACTATGCCGTTCCCGCCGATTTCTTCAAGCTGAGAGAACTGGTGATTTCCTATAACCTTCCCTCTAAATTCCTCGGAAAACAGGGTGTGCTGAAAGATGCTAGTATTTCGCTGGTGGGGCGCAATCTCTTTTCCATCTGGCACAGTAAAAATATCTACAATGATCCCGAGTTCGTGTATGCCGGTGGCAGCAGCGAGGGCTATCTGAGCTGGCGTCACCTGCCTCCCACGCGTATGGTAGGATTCAGCATCAATCTTGGTTTATAATTCTTTAATGCAATCTCAACCTTCGATGATAAAAAGATTTAAACATAGCATACTGGTATTGGCGGTGATGAGCACCAGCATGATATCCTGTAAAAAGTTTCTGGATGTGAACGAGAATCCGAACAACCCGGTGAATGTACCTGTTGAACAGCTACTGCCCAATGTGCTGGTGAGTTCGGTAAACATTGAAGTGATCGGGCTCTCGAATTCTCCCGGTAGCAGTGGGTCGCTCAACCAGCTTGGTTCCGTATGGGCGGGATACTGGTCCAAGGCTACAGATGGTCCTTCCACGCCCTCGCTGTTCCGTCTCGAGGAGACTTACGGGGTCGAAGCAATGGCCAATGACCGCGATGGCCGTCCCTTTTGGGAAGATATCTACAGCATCCTGAACAACTATCGCAATATTCAAACCAAGGCAGAAGAATCGGGTGATGTGCTTTACAGCGGCATCGCGAAGATTATGCAGGGCTGGCATTTCATGCGCCTGGTGGATCTTTATAACAATGTGCCTTTTGATGATGCCTTGCAGGGAACTGTAAAAACCAATCCGCGTTTTGAGCCCGGCGAACAGGTATATGAGAAATCCATCGACCTGATTACGGAGGGAATTACCGATATCAAATCGGCCAATGCTTTCGCGAAAAAGCCTGCAGCGGATGACGTGGTTTTTCGTGGAAATATGATTCAGTGGATCCAGTTTGCCAATACTATCAAATTGCGTGGCCTTCTTCGTATGAGCCAGCTTGATAAACAGGCGTATATCAATTCGGAAATCGCAAAAATTAACGCGGAAGGAAGTGGTTTTCTGGGAGTGCATGCGGCCGTGAATCCGGGTTATATTTCAGGAACCAGCGGCATGCAGAATCCCCTTTGGGAAACCTATTATCGTAATGCGCAGGGCGCACTGACGACCACCTATAATACCATTCGTCCCACTGAGTTTTTGATAAACGAGTATAAGCGTCTGAACGATCCTCGGCTTGAACTGATTTATGTGCCGGCGAAAAATTCCGGTACTTATGCGGGGGTTCCGCTGGGATCGGATGATTTGCAATATTCTATGGATAATACTTCGCCCTTTCGTGGTCCGAATGAAAACAATAACCAGCCTGCGGGATTGTTCAAATCTGCCGTTCAGGCTTCGATCCTGATGAGTTCCTTTGAGAGCCTGTTTTTACAGGCGGAAGCTGCCGAGCGGGGATGGATCAGCGGGTCGGCCAAAGACCTTTATGAATCGGCCATTGCCGCTTCCTTCTCCTATATTGGTACTGCTGCGCCTGCTTCTTATTTTGATCAGGAGTCGGTGGATCTGGATCAGGCACCGAATCGAATTGCACGTATTATCGAACAAAAATGGCTGGCGCTGAACACGTTAAGCGGGTTTGAAGCCTGGAGTGATTATCGTCGCCTGGGTGTGCCGGCGATTCCGCAATCGCTGGCCAGTCCAAATATGGATCCTTCCTATCGTCCGCTGCGGTTGACATATCGCCAATCGGAGATTTCGGGTAATGGTGATGAGGTGAGCAAGCAGGGACCGATCAATCCCTTTCAGTCAACAGTTTTCTGGGATAAATAGATTGCTGAGAGTATAAATATCTAAAAAATCCCCGCCTGTAAAGGCGGGGATGTTCCAACTTCAACCCCGCCTTCCATCTGTTCAGATGCGGCGGCCGGGTTGCTTATTTTTTGTCTGGTTATCTCAACAGGGAGGTAAGAATCACCAGCGGACTTCCGTCTATGGCTGTACCGTTTAAGCCGGGGAACGATTTAATCGGGCTGTCGAAGAGTCTGCCATCTTCTTCTCTGTCCAGCCGGGAGATGGAGGCTTCGATGGCAACTTCGCGGTCTTCCCTTTTGGATTTCCGGTTTTTGTCCGGTCCCTTGTATTCGTAACCTTTATTGGAGTCTTTCAATTCACCTTCCCCTTCGATGATCACGCCTTTCTCGTCGATCTTGAATTTGAAGCGGCCTTCTTTGAGTTCACTTTCCGAATAGTCGCCGGTTCTTTTCAGACCATCGCGGGTCATGATATATTCGACATTGCTTCTCCATTTGTAGGTTTCATCCCATTCGTTGTTCCACTCCACCTGCACCCATCCTCTTTTTCTGGTGGTTTGTACATTGAACCAGTTGTAGTCGTTGAGGCTGCGATCCAGTTCGATGCGTTTTCCGATCGGTACTTCCACGATTACCAGAACCTGCTGGTTTCTGAATTTGTCATCGGCGCTGATGATAAAGCCTTTGGGCAGATTCAGGATGCTGTCTTGCTGGGCCACCGGGAACTCGATATGTTCGGCCAGGGTTCTTGCGGTGCGGCTGTTGCTGCTGCGACTGAATTTCACGGTATATACATGGAAACTGCTGTCGGCGCTCTTCACCACATTTACTCTTACGGTTTTCAGCATCATGCTGTCGCGATTGACACCGTAGAAAGGAGCGTCTTTACCCCAGTCGATTCCGAACCAGTCGTCGTTATAGTAGCGGATCCGGCTTTCTTTGCCCACCGACTGGATAAACAGTTTATCGTTGGAGGGTTGGGTGAGCGGGATGGCATTCTCAATACCGGCGCGGGTTTTGAAATTGCGTGCCATCAGTCCGCCGAGGAAAATCAGACTGAAGAAGCCGATGGTCCAGAGTCCGCCGAAGATATAGCCGAGATAATTATTGGTGCTTTTCACTCCCATGATGCGGCGAACCAGCCAGGTAATCAGTGCGATTGCGGGTACACCCAGAAAAAGGATCAGGACAGACCAGGCCAGGGTATTTTGCCAAAAGCCTTCGAGGATGAAATCTTTCAGGGGGAGGATCGCCACGCCACTGAAGAGGATAGCCATCAGCGCAGCAAAGAGTGAAATTGCGATGATTGCAGCTATGAACAGGAAGAAGGCTTTGAACAGGATACCGATAACATATCCGAGTCCTGAGCCGGTTCTCCGTGCAACCGGTGCCACTTCTTCAGCGAAGACTTTGCTTTTGGCACTGAATTGCTGAGCGGTTTGTTTAACCTCCGCGCCCCAGCTCTGAGCGCGTGACTTAAAAGATTCGAGATCACCTTTTACAGTATCGCGGATAGAGTTCAGATCGATGCGTTCGCCTTTCATTTCCAACTTTTCAGCGGCAGTGGTGGCGAAGGGAACGGCGATCCAGAGTACCAGATACACTACAAACATGGTAGAGCCTAAACCTCCGGAGATTACACGCGGTCCCCACATGATGTCCCAGTCCCAGAACATAGCGTTGAATCCGCTTCCCACGGCACCCAGTATCAGGGGCAGGGCGAAGATCAGTCGGGGAATCCAGGATGCGATATTGAAATATACCGCCAGGCCTCCGGCAACACCTGCAATCACTTTATCATCGGGATTGCGGTAGAGGCGTTTGGTAATATTGGAGCTCAGCGAGCGGGAAGGAACGATGATCCAGAGCAGTACATATACCCAGAACAGAGCGCCTGAAAGCAGTACGAAGATAATTCGCATAATCACGGGGTCTATGCCCAGGTAGTTGGCCAGGCCGCTACACACCCCACCGAGGATTTTGTCATCGGCATTGCGATAGAGGTTGCCGCGGCTGAAACCGGCTGATCCACCGTAGTTGCCGCTGCCGTAGCTGCCCTGTCCGCTGGCGGAACTGCTGGCGGAACTGCTTGCACTTCCGGATGCTCCCGCGCCCTGGTAACCGGCAGACTGGTTGGGGCCGGCGCCGGCAGATTGGGATTGAGTTCCCGCTCCGGCATTGAAGAGATCAGCTTCCGCAGCTTCGAGATCTTCCGGACGACCCATACCATCTATTATTACATTCACATCTTCATCTGTAATACATACGGCTCCTTTCTTCAGACGGTCGGAGAAGAGCTCGGCGATCCGGCCTTCGATATCGTTGATGATCTCGTCACGACCTTCCTCATTCGCGAAGTAACGGCGCAGGCTCTCGGTATACTGCTTCAACAGATCAAAAGCAGTTTCCTCGATGGGAATCACTCGACCGTGGAAGTTTATGTTGATGACCTTTTTCATAATTGATAAGTATTAGCAGGTTGAAGTATTAGTTGGTTGGGTTGTCTGGTACTGAGGGGAGGGATTCGGATTTGCTGGTAAGAGCTTTCACTCCGTTTGCCAGCTCTTTCCAGGTTGCTTCCAGCTCCTTGTAGAATGCCTCACCCTTTTCCGTTAGCGAAAAATATTTGCGGGGTGGACCTGAGTTGCTTTCGACCCAGCGATATGTGAGCATATCGGCATTTTTGAGGCGCGTCAGCAGCGGGTAGAGCGTTCCCTCCAAAATCTGGAGATTGGCTGCCCTCATTTCATCCACGATATCACTTGGATAGGCTTCGCCCCGGCGGATGATCGAGAGGATACAGAATTCCAGTATCCCTTTCCGCATCTGGCTTTGAGTGTTTTCTATATTCATGGCATTCTTGTTTTAAGGGCTGGTGGCAGGGGGTCGAGGGGATAAGGTTTAGTGTTTGGATAAGGTTACTTGTTAGGATAAGGTTCGTTCGACGCTGCCACCAGCCCTGTTCTATACCTTTGACAACACAAATCTAGATAAAGTTTCAGTACTATGCAAAATAAAGTACCGGATAAAGGAAGGTAATTTCCATAAAACAATAACTGGCAAAACGCGAAATGCACGCCTGGCGTGCATTTCGGAGTTTATCACCATCTTGAGAATTTTTTCCGCCTTTGTATGAGCGGTTTGATTGAGGGATGGATGGTCTTCCCGTCGGGCACCCGACGGGTACCCGACGGGTGGTGACCGTGAAAAAACGGGTCCAACACTCTTAAAAAGGCTCCCAAAACCGGTAAAATTGGGTGTAAACACCCGGAGTTCGGGAAAACCCTACCCGTCGGGTACCCGACGGGTGGAGGTTAGCGGGGCGCAGGGAAGGCGAATTCATCGCGGGCGAGCTTGCGCTTGCGGGGATAAATCTCGTCGGCAGTGTTACCGTCGTAAACGCGGCCGTCCTTCACCACCCAGCGGACAGTGTTCGAGTTCCGGATATTGTCCAGCGGATTGGCATCCAGTATCACGAGGTCGGCCAGCTTTCCGGGTTCGATGCTGCCCAGGTCGTTTTCCAGGCCCAGGGCTTTAGCACCCAGAATGGTTGCCACTTTAAGGGCATCATGGTTGCTCATGCCGCCGCTTTGGATGGACCAGAGTTCCCAGTGGTATCCAAGTCCCTGGAACTCACCATGGCTGCCGATGCCGGCGATACCGCCCTGCTCCACGATGGATTTCATGGTTTGTGCGTGTTTTTGGAACACATGCTCCTCGGGCATAAACCAGCCTTGCACCCGACGGGTCTTGGCGGCCAGTTCCTCGTAGGGCATGAAGTGTTGCATTTTCTTATCGTGGTAGGGATTCTCGGTTTCCCAATAGTAATTCTCGGCAAATGGTCCGCCATATGCTACCAGCAGGGTGGGTGTAACAGACATCTGTGATTTGGCGATGGTGGAGGTCACATCCTTATATAAAGGATAAATGGGAATGCTGTGTTCGTGACCCGGATACCCGTCGATCAGGTTGGTCAGATTCAGTTTGTAATTCAGACCACCCTCGGTGGTGGGATGGAGTCCCTGGTTGCGGGCTGCGTTCAGAATCCACTGTCTTTGCTGACGGTTACCGGTCAGGTACATCTTGATATAACGCGTATGGAAGTAGCGGGAATACTGTTCCAAAATGCTCTCGGCATGCGCAGAGTCTTTGATGTTGTAGAACCAGAATCCCACACCCGGACCGGTAGAATAAATGCGGGGACCCACCATCTCACCGGCTTCCACCATATCGGAATAGGTCAGCACATCGGTTGTGGATGTCTGCGGGTCCATGGTGGTGGTTACCCCGTAAGCCAGGTTGATGGCATACATCCACATCTGGTTCTTGTGCATGCCCCAGTTTGGCCAAAGGTGTGCGTGCGTATCCACAAAGCCCGGTACGATGGTTTTACCGCTGGCATCCATTTCAACCGTTCCCTTCGGAATGGAAAGGCTGCCCGCCGGTCCCACCGCCTTGATGCGGTTGTTTACCACGAGGAGATCGCCCTTCTCCAGAATTTCATCCCCCTTCATGGTAATGATACGTGCATTGCGGAATACCACCGCACCATTGGAGAGGTTGCGTTTGTAGTAGATTTTGATGGCAGTTTCGGCCGGTTTATATGCGGGGTCAGATTTTTTGGCCAGACTGTCTTTCCTGGCCAGGCTATCCTGTGCCGGTTTGCCCACACTATCCACTTTGGGAACTTCGCTGGTCTTATTCTTTTTCGCTATCGCGATGCTGTCGTCGATTCTTTGTGCCTCATCGAGATCATACACGAAATGGGCATTACCCAGCGACCAATGCACTTTGCGTCCGTTGGAGGCCCAGGCCGGGAACTCGCCGCCGATGGTGGTG
>DATCJQ010000326.1:0-2670 GCA_036562745.1 Flavihumibacter sp. | reverse complement strand
ATTGTATATAATCGACAACGAGATCCACCATCGCGCTCAGGGATATGTTTACCTGCGGGCACTGGGCATTGAGCCTCCGTATTTCTGGGAGAGATAACTAAAGAGACCACGCGCCCAACGTGCATACTCCAAGCCGGATGGATGCAATCCGTCCGGGGCCAGCAATGCAGGATTGCTCAAAGCCTCGCGTGTTCCTTCGGTGATATCGAGATAATAAACAGCTTGCTGATCGGTGAGCTGTTTATTTATTTTATTGAATTGATTGATTTCCGTTGTGATGGCCGGGCGGTCGCGTCCCTCGGCAAAGGGCGTAAATCCCCAGTCGGGAATTGACAATACCAGCACACGTTCTGTTGACCCTCCGGCAAATTCGATAGCCATCTTCAGGAGCCGATCGAATTCGATTGCATAGGTTTCGGTTGACCATCCCCGGTACTGATTATTCACACCGATCAAAAGGGTCACCAGATCATACGGAGGCAGAAGCCGGGTCTGTTCCAGTGCCGATAAAAGCTCGTCGGTAGTCCAGCCGGTTTTGGCAACGATCTCAGGTGCTGCAATTGGCCAGCCGGCTCCGCGCAGCAGCTGTACCAATTGGTAGGGAAAGCTGTCGGCAATCGGAACCTGTTCGCCGATGGTATAAGAATCGCCCAGTGCCAGAT
This sequence comes from Flavihumibacter sp., assembly GCA_036562745.1. Taxonomy (GTDB): domain Bacteria; phylum Bacteroidota; class Bacteroidia; order Chitinophagales; family Chitinophagaceae; genus Flavihumibacter. Next base: position 2,008 of record DATCJQ010000326.1, on the reverse strand, counting down.
AGCTGATCATATTATTGACAAAATGTTGGGATCAGGAATTTACCCAGGCATCGCGCTCATCGGGACTGAATTTCCAGGGAGCAAAATTGTTTTCCACGTTTGAGAACATGGCGTTCCATTCCTGGGGCGCATCACTGGCTTCCATCACCAGAGAGCGACGCAGTTCGAGGATGATTTCCAGGGGACTGATGCTAACCGGACATGCTTCCACGCAGGCATTGCAGGAAGTACAGGCCCGGAGTTCTTCTGTGGTTATATAATCGTGCACCAGCGTCTTGCCATCGGGAACGAATTCGCCATTCTTATCGCGATTACGACCCACTTCCTCCATCCGGTCGCGCGTATCCATCATGATCTTCCTCGGCGATAATTTTTTCCCGGTAATATTGGCCGGACAGGCAGCAGTACACCGTCCGCATTCCGTACAGGCATAGGCATCGAGCAGGTTGCGCCAGCTTAACTCCATTACGTCTTTGGCACCGAAAGAAGGCGTTTCCCCGGCCTCGGTGGGCGCCAGTTCGGGTTGCATGGCATACAATACTTCATTCTGGATAGCGGGCATATTTTTCATCTTGCCCTGGGGTTCGAGCCTTGCATAATAAGCATTGGGAAAAGCCAGCAGAATATGGAGGTGCTTGGAATAGGGGAGATAGTTCAGGAAAGCGAGAATACCCACGATATGCAACCACCAGCAGGTTCGTTCGATCAGCATCAGTCCGTTTTCACTCATCCCTTCCAGCAGGGGTTGGATCCATCCCGATACGGCAAAGGAACCGGTGATATGGTGCGTGTATCCCGATACGCCGCGGTCCTGCAGAATGGTATCAGCCGCATTCATGGTCAGGAAAAGCAGCATCAGGAAGATTTCAGTCATCAGAATATAGTTGGCATCAGAACGGGGCCATCCATCCAGATCTTTACTGATAAAGCGATAGATCTTCAGCACGTTTCTTCTTATAAGGAAAATAGCACAGGCAATGATTACGCCCAGGGCCAGCCATTCAAAACTGTTGATCAGGAAACGGTAGAATCCCATACCCAGGAATCCCGCAAACAGGCGATGGGTACCCAAAATGCCGTCCAGCACAATTTCCGCCACTTCAAGATTAATGATGATAAACCCGGCATACACAATAAAGTGCATCACGGCCACGAGGGGGTTCTTAAACATTTTTTTCTGTCCGAATGCCAGCAGGAGCAGGTTTTTCCACCGGCGATCGGGCTGGTCGGAAAAGTCCTCATCCTTTCCCATCAAAATATTCCTGCGAATAAAAACGACCTGTTTGGAGAAAAACCAGCCGGCCGCAATCAATAACAATACAAAGGCGATTTGTGGCAAGTAGTGCATAGAAACGGTATTGTGGAACTAAATTAAGTGATTTCGCTCTGGCTCAATGTTTTGTTGTAATTTTTCGCCCTGAATTTCGGTTATGAGTACTACCCAAAGAAAATATATTCTGGATGCCCCGGCAGCAGCCACGAAACTGGAACGGATGGCTTATGAGATGGCGGAACAACTGGTGGGCACCAAAGAGCCGATCATCCTGGCCGGCATTAAGGATAATGGCGTGGTGATGGCCCGTTTGCTGGCGACACTGATCAAAGATATCGCCGGACTGGAATCAGAAATCATTGAAATCGGACTCGATAAAAGACGTCCCACCACCATCGACCTGAGCAGGGAGATGGATTTCAACAATCGCACGATCGTGCTGGTGGACGATGTTACTAATAGCGGGAAGACCCTGTTGTATGCGCTGCAACCCTTCCTGCGCTATCACCCCGCGCGGATCCAGATCCTGACCCTGGTGGAGCGAACCCATAAAGCTTTCCCGGTGAAGGCCGATTATGTCGGTATCAGCCTGGCGACCACCATGCAGGATCATATTTACGTAACCGTAGAGGGCGATGTGGTTACCGGCGCTTATCTCGAGTAATCGGGTGATATTCCCAAACTGACGGAGGTAAGTGCTAAACTATTGGTGCAGCCAGTGCCAGCGGAATTTGC
>DATCJQ010000314.1:0-2387 GCA_036562745.1 Flavihumibacter sp. | reverse complement strand
GCGTCATTTCAATCCGCAGATGCTGGTGCAGACAGGGCATCTGGCGCACCCGCTTAAAACCATTATGGAAACCATCGTGATGCTCATCCCCCAGATGCTGATGGCTTATCCGCTTATGTACTTTGTGCTGCCCCGTTATGTGTTTAAAGGAAAATTTCTGCAGGCATTCGGTTGGTTTCTGCTCTTATTAAATCTGACCCTTCTGGCCAATGCGCTGGTCTTTATTTATATTCCCTGGTACCGGCTGATCTGGAATCCCAAGCTGGTGCTGTTCACCCCCAATTCGAGCTTTACCAGCAAATTGCAGATCGCGTATATGGCCAGTCTGCAGGGAGCGTTAACGGGATCGGCCCTTGCCTGCAGTTTCAAACTGCTGAAACACTATTATGTCAAGAATGTGCTCACCTTCCGCCTGCAGAAAGCCAATACGGAAGCGCAACTGCAACTGCTAACGGCGCAGGTGCATCCGCATTTCCTGTTCAATACGCTCAATAATATTTATTCGAAATCGCAGACCGAATCACCGGGCAGCGCCAAAATGATCATGGAACTGTCGCATATACTGCGATATATTCTCGATGAAGGCAAGAAGCACATGGTACCGCTGGAGTACGAAATTCAGATGATCAAGGATTATATCAACCTTGAAAAAATGCGATATGACGACAAACTGGAATTGCACCTCTCCTTCCCTTCCCATACCGAAACCTATTATATCGCTCCGCTCATTCTTCTGCCCTTTGTTGAAAACTGCTTTAAACACGGAACCAGTAAAATGCTGCGTCAGCCCTGGGTGAATTTGAAAATCGAACTGGAGGACTCCATGCTGGTGGCTAAAATCATGAACGGCAGGAAAACTGATCCGAAACACATCAGTACCCGGAAGGGTACGGGCATCGACAATGTGAAACAGCGCCTGGAGCTCCTGTACCGGAACAGGTACGAACTCAATATCAGCGACGATGAGGAAGTATTTGTAGTGAACCTGAAAATTGAACTGGACCGCGAACCCCGTGAAGCCATTGCAGAACAACCAATCCGGGAGATAGTCTATGCATGACCTGAAAAACAAATCCTATTCCTGCATCATCGTGGACGATGAACCACTGGCCAGAGACGTGCTGCGCCGTTATATTGCAAAATTGCCCATACTGCACTTGTCGGGAGAATGCAGCAATGCCATTGACGCGCTGATATTTCTGCAGAACAATCCGGTGGACCTGATTTTCCTGGATATCCGGATGCCGGAATTACTGGGAACCGAATTTGTACAAGCGCTCAAGCATCCGCCTAAAGTAATTTTCACGACAGCCTTCAAAGAATACGCGGTAGATGGTTTCGATCTGGATGCGATTGACTATTTGCTGAAGCCGATCCGATTTGAACGTTTTCTGAAAGCAGTGAACAAGGCATTCCCCAAGGAAAATAACCAGCTGCAACTGGAGGAGATTTCTGTAGCAGAAAGAAAAACCGGAACCGATTTTATTTATGTGCGGGTGGATCGGAAACTGGTAAAAATTGAGCTGGCAGATTTGCTTTATATCGAAAGCGCCGGCGATTACGTGAAACTGTTTACCAAAGAAAAAACCTTTATCACCCGGCAAACGATTTCATCCATCGAAGCCATGCTGAGTGGGAAAGAGTTCGTGCGCATCCACCGTTCCTATATCATTTCCATCAACAAGATCAAGTCTGTAACCAATGAACTCGTGGAAATCGGCAATAAGGAATTGCCTGTTGGAAAACTCTATCGAAACAGTCTGGCTAAGCTACTGCAGTAAAACCTGGTCCTAATATGTAACCAAAACCGTCAACCATGAAACAGTTTGGTTTATTCTGTTCATTGTTAGTTCTATTCCTATGGGTCACCACCTTATTTTCACCCCTGATGGCCCAGGAAAAAGGCCGATTACAAGGCAAAGTTTTCAATCGCGAAACCGGCGAGCAGCTACCGGGCGCTACCATCCGAATACAAGCAACGGGAACCACCATCATCTCGGATCACCGCGGCGGATTTGTAGTAAATGGACTTGAACCCGGAAGATACAACCTGACTATTTCCTATGTTGGACATAAAACCATGACTGTAGCAGTGGATTTGAGTAGCAACGGCAACGGCGACCTCGAAATCGGGCTGGAACCCAACGACAGCCAGGGTAACGAAGTAGTGGTTTCGGCATCGAGATATCCGGAACTGCTCAGCCGGGCACCCGCTTCCATTCAGATCATTGGACAAAAGGAACTGGACCAGTTTGCCGGATCCTTCCTGAATGAATTGTTTTCCAAAATGCTGGGCATTGAATTCACACGATACGGTGTGAATGGCATCACGCTGAATGCAAGGGGACTAAACAGTGCGTTCAACAACAAATTGGTGCAGCTGGTAG
>DATCJQ010000312.1:0-3252 GCA_036562745.1 Flavihumibacter sp. | reverse complement strand
GTCTGGCTTACAGCCGGCAGGTGGAGTTCAGTTTCTCGGGGAACAATCGCACGGTAAAAGCTCTGCTGATTTTGTACCTGCCCAAAACGGCGAAAGGGAAAGTACCGGTATTTGTCAGCTATAATTTCGCAGGCAACCAGGCCATTCATGCCGATCCTGAAATCCGCGAGTCCTTTTCGGCACCTCTCAATATATGGGGGAATGATGGCATGGTACGGGGTTCGGAAAAAAGACGCTGGCCGCTGGAATATATCATCGGAAACGGATACGGAGTGGCCACGATGTGTTACAATGATATTTATCCCGATCGACCGGACTATGTGGACAAAAGCATTTTACCCCTGTTTTCGGATTATACGCAGGCTGCTCAAAAGCCCGAATCCTGGCAGGCCATTGGAGCCTGGGCCTGGGGCATGAGCCGGATATTGGATTATCTGCAAACGGATAAGGCCATCGATCCGAAGCAATTCATCGCATTGGGGCATTCCCGCTTAGGAAAAACCGCACTATGGGCCGGTGCGCAGGACGAGCGTTTCGCCATCGTGATATCAAACAATTCCGGATGTGGTGGGGCGGCGTTGTTCAATCGTAAGTTTGGTGAAACGGCGCAGGCTATCAACCATAATTTTCCGCATTGGTTTTGTCGCAATTTCCGCCAATACAATAATCGGGAGGAAGCCATGCCCGTGGATCAGCACGGGTTGATTGCCCTGATGGCGCCGCGTCCGGTATATATCGCCGGTGCGTCCGAAGATTTGTGGGCCGATCCGAAAGGGGAGTACCTCGCGGGATGGGAGGCCAATCCGGTTTATGCATTATGGGGATTAAAAGGCATCGATAAGGTGGATCCACTGGTGCCGAATACGCCGATTCAGGATGGCCATATCGGTTATCACCTGCGCGAGGGCGGTCATGATATCCTGCAATACGATTGGGAACAGTATATCCGATTCGCGAACAGGTATTTTCAGCGGTAGGACACCAATTTTAATACCAATCGGGTTGGGGCAGGGCGCGATGTTCTGCCTCTTTTTATTTAAATTTGATAAGGTACTCATCTCAACATTTGAAACATTTCTTTCACAGGCTCCGTTAGATGCATGGACTTTCGGGTCCGGCTGGCACCCAATCAAAAGTCCCCTTGAATTCCGACACAGGTTCAATTGACTTGCCGGTATTTAATGTATGAACTCAAAAACTGGACTATGACACAGCTGGCTATCCGGATACTTTTCGGTTGTTTATTACTGTTAATCGCTTCCTGCGGGAACCTGTCGGGGATGAAGGAAACCACGGATATCAAAGGAGAAAAATCTCCCGTACGGGTGGAACGCGATGGCCTGAATATCGAATACCATGAGGCAGGCCAGGGAGATACAAGTTTGCTGTTCGTACACGGATGGGGCATCAATAAGGAGTACTGGAATAATCAGGTCAGTTATTTCTCCGATCGGTATCGCGTGGTGGTGCCCGATCTTCCGGGATTTGGGAAATCGGGCAAATTGCGTTCTGAGTGGACGGTTGAACAGTATGGAGATGATATCACAGCGCTGATACAATCTCTCGGGTTGCACAATGTACTGCTGGTGGGGCACTCGATGAGCGGGGCCATTGTACTGGATGCGGCGATCAAAAATCCGGATCAGGTCATCGGGATTGTGGGAGTGGACAATTTCAAAAACCTGGGCGCGGTTCCCACTGAGGCAGAGAAGGCGCAGTCGCGGGAATACTTTAGCAGTATGCGATCCAACTATACCAGCTTCGTAAAAGAGATGGCGGGTAACTACCTCTTTTCTGTCAATACGGATAGCATGGTAAAGCTTCGGGTCATTACCGATATCGCGGGGAGTGATTCGGTTATTGCAGTCATCTCTTTAGAGCGGAATGAAGAATACCCGCTGGCCCGGAAACTGAAAGAATATGGAAAACCGCTTTATCTGATCAACAGCGATTATTTTCCTACCGACACCCTGGCGCTTAAGAAGCTGAAACTGCCCTATAAGCTGTATTCTGTGGGAACAACAGGTCATTATCCGATGATCGAAGCGGCGGAGCGATTTAACCATGCCCTGGACAGTGTGTTGACCAGTCGGCAGGCGGCCGAATGAGGTACGATATTTGAAAGCAAATAATATGGTCCAACAATCAATCAGGCGCCTCGCGGCGCTGCTAACGATTTGCCTGCTTGCTGCCGGTAATCTGCTTGCCCAGACTGAGAACACATCGCCGCAAAATCAGGAACTCTCGCTCCCGAAGTTAAGTGGTAAAGTTCAGGCCTATCATTACAGTGAGGATGCCAGAGAGCGTGCCGAAGTGGTGGCTTCACTGGTGGAATCGGCCAGTCGCTATTTTCTGACCCAGCTTTCCTTTTTGCCGCATGTGGATGTGTATATCCTGTCTCCGAAGGACTGGAAATCGGTAGCCCTAAAACCACTTTGGGAGGTGTATGGGTTTCCACATACTATCAATCATACCAGGCTGGTGGTGGCATCGGAGGATAATCCATTCTGGCAATCGACCCTGCCGGCAATGGATCAGCTTTCTGAAGCGCAGCGCAATATGGTGAAACAGGCTTATGGGCGCAGCGATGGCAGTATGGATATGGGTCTGTTTTTCGATTTGCTGGCAATTCATGAGATGGGGCATTCCTATTCCTCACAAGGGGGATTGAAAATGCAGCGTCACTGGATGAATGAATTGTTTGCGAATCTGCTGCTTCATACGCTGGTGGCTGAACGGCATCCTGAGCGGCTGGCGGCACTGGAAGCTTATCCCCAGCTGGTGCTGAGCCGCGATTCGGGCAAGATGAAATATACCAGTTTGGCTGATTTTGAAAAACTCTACAGCAACCTGGGCATGGGGCCGGAGAATTATGTATGGTACCAATGTCGCCTGCACCAGGCTGCAAAAGAAATTTATGATGCCGGCGGCAAACAGGCACTGATTCGCCTCTGGGCTGCACTCGAAAAACACCAGGAAGATCTTACCGATGAGCAGTTGGTGCAGATGCTGGACCGGGAAGTTGGGTCTCATATTGCCAGTGTGTTCACGGACTGGGATAAAAAATGATGAGTAATCTTATTGCCAAAACTACGCATATGCAAAACCGTTCTAACCGATCCGGACTGCTGCGTGTAATTTCCACATCCTGTCTTTTCTGCACCTCGTCAGTGGTAAGAGTTGGTGTGTTATTTCTGGTTGCCCTCACGGGCTGCCGCGAGGAACGGCACCAGGGTACGGATGCCGGTGGTT
>DATCJQ010000310.1:0-2286 GCA_036562745.1 Flavihumibacter sp. | reverse complement strand
GTACCAGTGGGATCCGAGTCCGCGGCTAAATCCCGGGGTGGATGTGCTGCTCAGCCTTTCGCCCGAGAATTATCCCTTTGGTATTAAGGATATTATATATTTCGGCGATTTTCCTGTAATCTGGACCAACCGCGATTACCGGATGATTTATCTGAATATGGGACATGGAGATGAAGTGTTCTCCGATGCCACCCAGCAACTCCTTTTTATCAATGCACTCAAATGGGTATTGAGCCAGGATAAGAATGGCGACCCCTTTAAACGATAAAATCTACGTATTTTGTAAGCCTAACAACAACACCTAATCGAACATGAGATTCTTGAAACGCAGTCTGGTTGCTGGTTTTGTAATGATCAGCACCATCAACTATGCTCAGAAGGCCGATTCGCTGGTTATTCAGGCGATCGTTAAGGAAGCAACAGAAAACTCACAACTGGAAATCCTGGGCCACCAGCTGACCGATGGCATTGGTCCCCGTCTGGTGGGCACCCCGCAGATGAAAAAAGCCGGTGAATGGGCTGTTCAGAAATACCAGGAATGGGGCATCCCTGCGCGGATGGAAAACTGGGGTGAGTGGCGCGGATGGGAGAGAGGCATCACTCATATTGATATGATATCTCCGCGGGTGAAGACACTCGAAGGCATGCAACTGGCCTGGAGTCCGAGCACCAAGGGTAAAACCGTTACAGCCGAAACCATCATCCTGGCGGATGTGGCCGACTCCATAGCTTTCCAGAAATGGCTACCCTCGGTGAAAGGAAAATTTGTGCTGATTTCCATGAACCAGCCGACCGGTCGGCCCGATTATAACTGGAAGGAATGGGCCACGCCCGAGTCTATGGAAAAAATGCAGAAACAGCGTGCTGCTGCCACCGAAGCCTGGCGCAAACGGATCAGCAAAACCGGACTGAACCCAAAACAACTGGCACGGGCGCTGGAGAACGCCGGTGCAGTGGGACTGATTCAGTGTAACTGGTCTGCGGGTTTTGGCGTGAACAAAATCTTCGGTGCCAATACCCTTAAAGTACCCACGATTGATGTAGCGCTGGAAGATTACGGTATGCTGTATCGTTTAACCGAATCCGGATCCAGGCCCGTTATCAGCGTTCGTGCCGATTCCAGGGAGCTGGGTATGGTTCCCACCTTCAACACCATTGCTGAAATCAAAGGCACCGAAAAGCCCGATGAATATGTGATGCTCTCTGCACACTTCGATTCATGGGATGGCGGTACCGGCGCTACCGACAACGCCACCGGCACGCTGGTGATGATGGAAGCCATGCGCATTCTGAAAAAAGTATATCCCAATCCCAAGCGCACCATCCTGGTGGGTCACTGGGGTAGTGAGGAGCAGGGACTGAACGGATCCCGTGCATTCGTGGAAGATCATCCGGAAATTGTAGCCAACCTGCAGGCTCTGTTCAACCAGGACAATGGTACCGGACGGGTGGAAAATATTTCCGGACAGGGCTTCCTGCATGCTTACGACTATATCGGTCGCTGGTTGTCGAAAGTGCCTGAGAATATCCGTAAGGAAATTGAAACCCGTTTCCCCGGTTTTCCCGGCGGTGGCGGATCTGACTATGCTTCTTTTGTGGCTGTAGGTGCTCCGGCCTTCTCGCTGAGTTCAAAACCCTGGTCCTATGGTACCTATACATGGCATACCAATCGCGATACCTACGATAAAATCGTGTTTGACGATGTTCGCAGCAATGCCATCCTGACTGCCATCCTGGTATATATGGCTTGTGAGGATCCGCAAAAAACATCGCGCGAGAAAGCCGTACTGGGAATCAACCCGCGTACCGGTCAACCGATGGAATGGCCTGCTCAGCGTAAGGCTAACAGAAAAGGCGGAATTGACTAATCGAATAATTAACTGATTGCTGATTTCGAATCCTGATCAGTGTACTGAAATAAAAATTAATACAACATTGGATAAACTTTGCAATATGAAACTGAATAGTATCTGGCGACTGACCCTGGTTCTCCTTATTGTATGGCAATTATTGCCCTTTGGGGTCTATGCTCAGCAGGATAAAGCGGAAGCTGCTATTCAGGAAATTATTGACAAAGGCAGAGCGGTTGGTTTGTCCGTAGCCGTGGTGAAGGATAACCAACTGCTCTATTCCAATGCCTTTGGATTGAAGGATCGTGAAACTGGCGCCCCCCTTACCACCAAAGAGATTTTCCGGATTGCTTCCATCTCCAAATCCTTCTCGGCAACGGCTGTGATGCAACTGGTAAAAACCGGCAAACTCAGCCTGAAGGATGATGTTAGTGAT
>DATCJQ010000305.1:0-1875 GCA_036562745.1 Flavihumibacter sp. | reverse complement strand
GAGCAGGGGTTATCGGGAAGATCCTCTGCCGATCGGCCGACCTATCTGGCCATCGGGGCATTTTATGTGCAGGATACGGCGACTTATAATGCTTCGGTTGCCCGAAACCGTGAGGTTATATTAGGAGATATCAAGAATTATACGAATCTTCAGCCGTTGATACAGATTAATGAAATCAAACAGATGACACGGAATGGCCAAAAATAAAACCAATGAAACCGACGCCGATGTACTGGCTTTTTTGGAGGATTTTGTGGAATCGGAGCAAAAAAAGAAAGAGAGCCTGCAATTAATCGGGCTGATGCGGCAATGGTCGGGATTTGAACCGAAGATGTGGGGACCGAGTATTATCGGCTTTGGCCGGTATCATTATAAATATGCGAGTGGGCATGAGGGCGATATGCCCCTGATCGGATTTTCGCCCCGCAAGGCAGCTTTCTCGCTGTATGTATATACTCCCACAGCGGAAAGCGATGCATTGGTGAAAAACCTGGGCAAATTCAAGATGGGCAAGTCCTGTATTTACGTCAACAAGCTTTCCGACATTCATATAGATGTGCTGGAAAAACTCTGCAGGGAGGCGATCCGTCGCTATTCCTGATGCCTTCCGGTAATTGCAGGCTCATCTGCTTCCGGATTGCTAATTTTGGGCGATGAATCAGTCCCTCACTTTTTCCCGGGCAAAACAATTAACCGAAAAACAGAAGCAGGAAGTGGTTGAACTCTGGAATGCGGAGTATCCGGCCAGGATCAATTATGCCAGCCTGGAAGAGTTTGATCAATATTTGAATGAACTGGGCGATCTGCACCATATTATATTAGCGGATGAGCATAATACGATTCGCGGGTGGTTGGCCTATTTTATGCGGGATGATGAGCGCTGGTTTGCCATCCTGCTGGATTCCTCGATCCAGGGAAAGGGCTGGGGATCCAAATTCCTGCAGCTGGCAAAGGACCAGAACCGCGAGCTCAACGGATGGGTGATTGATCATAACCGGGAACCGAAAAAGGACGGTAGTTTCTATCAGTCGCCGATCGAATTCTACCGCAAAATCGGGTTTGAAATCCGGGCCGATATCCCGTTGGAGAAGAAGGGGATAACGGGGATCAAGATCGTGTGGAAATCGGGGGCTTCCCGCGACCGGCTCGGCTGATGCGCTGGTTTTTCATTGTAAAATATTGAATTTCAGTAGAATGCAAATTTTGTCGTTAGCGGTGAAAACGACAAAATTTGCATTTTTTGCTACAAATCTGACAAAGACGGCATCAGGTGATGGGTAATTTTCATCCATCAAAATTGCCATATGTCGAATCTAACCAAACCAATTGCCCGCGTTTCGCGGAGTAGAATTTTATTGCTTCTTATTTTATTTCTCCAGACATTGTTGGTGAATGCACAAACCCGGACAGTTACGGGTAAAGTCCAGCATTCAGAAACGGGTGAAGCCCTGCCCGGTGTTACTGTGACCCTTAAAAACAGTTCGGTGGCGACTTCCACCGACGAGTCGGGTGCCTTCTCTATCCAGGTGCCAGCCACCGGTGGAGTCCTGGTATTTACTGCCGTAGACTTTAAAGCCCGCGAAGTCCAGATCGGTCAGTCCAATACCCTCCAGGTGAGTCTGGAACACCAGGCCGCCGGTCTCGGTGAGGTGGTGGTAATCGGATACGGAACCGTCAGGAAATCAGATGTGACCGGTTCGGTGGTGTCACTAAAAGCCAAAGACCTGACTCCGGGTGCCAACGTAAGTGTGGAGCAGACTCTGATGGGACGTGCATCAGGGGTACAGATTTACCAGAAAAGTGGTGAGCCCGGATCTGCCATGAGTGTGAAGATCCGCGGAGCCAGCTCCATTACTGCTGGAAATGACCCGCTGT
>DATCJQ010000284.1:0-1676 GCA_036562745.1 Flavihumibacter sp. | reverse complement strand
TATACTTCGCCGGCGCAGGACGCTACTCGTTGGACGGGTTCCTTCAAACCCGCCGGGTGGTTAGCGGGGGAGTGGTTTCAGTACCGCACGTTGAATAGCAAATTTGCTGGATGGAACGGCATTGCTGTCGAGCAGCTCATTGGTCTTGGCGTTCATTACCCAGATCTGGCCGTTCGCAAACGTGGCCGTAGCCGGATAGGTGAACCGATCGGCCAACAAGGTGGTAGCATTGAGTTTCGCTGATCCCCATCCGTCCTCCGTTTTTATCTGAAAGATCTTGTCGTTGCCTCCGTTGGTTACAATAATCAATTGATTCGGATCATCCAACAAAAGGCCGTCGGCGCCGAGAAAAAACTGATCCGTCTTCACTGCCTGCACCTGCACCGGATCGATATTCACCTTGTATATCTGCCCTGTATTTGAATTCGAAACCAACAAGAAATTATCAGGGTGATAAACAATTCCGTTAACTCCAAAGCCCTTGGTAGCAAATAGTGAATCCTGAACAAAAACCGAAGGCGAGCCCGACGGATCAACCTTGTAAATCGCATGAGCATAACTGTCAGTTATGTAGATATTCCCGTTCCTGTCGAAGATGAGATCGTTTCCGAAATGTTCGCCCGGCACCAGGCCAGACAAATCGATATCCCTGGTCCGTTGCCCCGATGCCAGATCAAGAGCAATCAGCCGGATCATTTTCTTCCTTGTGTCGGGTGATGTGTAACGGCTATAATTCGCGTCCCCCACCATCACGTAAAGCGTTTTCCCGTCGGGATGCAGCTTCATTCCGTAACTCGATTTCAATGTGCTGTCCTCGTGTACAGGCGAATAGTTACCCGAACGATCCACTTTTCCGATAGTACCGGAACGCATTGATGAAACGTAATAAACGCCCGCGGTGCTGTCGTAGGCAATACCTTCGGGATAAAGATCATTCGCTTCGAACTCGATGCGCTCAGTGGGACGATTGGCGATGCAGCCCACCATCAAAAAAATAAGAAGCAGGTATTTTATATGAGAGTGATTTTCGTTTGTCATATCAACAGTTTTATATTGAGGTTTTGGGTTTCACCGCATAGATCACACCGTTGGCATCATCCGAAATCAGCACCACACCTTTATCGGTAATTGTGACTCCGGCTGGTCGTCCAAATCGTGCTTTACGCTTAAAGAATAGAAATCCTGGTTTCAGAAATCCGGACAGAAAATCTTCCGCTTTAACCGGTGCGCCGTTTTCAAAACGAATGCGTTGCACTTTGAAACCAACCGGTTTGCTACGGTTCCAGGATCCGTGCCAGCAGACGAGGCCGTCGCCTGTATAACCCGAAGGGGTAGCCGAACTATTTCCGAAGAACCTGAATCCGATCGGGGCCATATGTGCGGGCAGCTCCATAACAGAGGGAACTGTATTCTCCACCCATTTTTCCTTCTCATTACCGGGAGGATCCTCGCGACTCTGGTCCACTTCCCTTTTTCCATAAGCGAAGGGATACCCATATACACCTCCATCGATGATCCGGTTCAATTCTTCGGGTGGCCAACGGTTTCCCTTACCATCTCCGCCATTGTCAAATCCCCATAGTTCTTTTGTTTCCGGATGCCAGTCAAACCCGATCATGTTACGCAATCCACTGGCATACAACCGTCGTTGCCAGGTTGTAGTATCCACCTGCAGG
>DATCJQ010000264.1:0-2551 GCA_036562745.1 Flavihumibacter sp. | reverse complement strand
CCTGTAGCGTATGCAATTAAACAGCGGGGGGATGCAGGAGCTCGCCGGTATACCCATCTGTGGAAACGGAGAGGAACAAACTGTATTCCCTTTCGACCCGCAGTTCTGGCGATTCAATGGTGTATGAAAGGATATGCTGATTAAACCCAAAGAGATGCTGGGCTTTTTTCATGAGCGATGGCGCGCCCTCGTCTTCAGAAGGCAGGTCATGGAGTTGTTTAATGGCCTGCTTCCGGGCGGCAACGAGTTCATCTTTGCTGTTATTGGGCAAACACTTGAGATAAATGGTATCCTGGCTGAATTTGATTTTTACATAACTGTAGTGACGGCCGTCAATTTCGATTTCGCCGTCTTCGCGACGGAAATCAGCCCAATCGACCAGATAAGGTACCTGGAAGGGCAATCTGATTTCAATCAGATCCTCATCCTTGTAGTGTTGAAGATCCAACTGTTCGACCATGCTCATTTCGTTTTTCGCCTCGAAATAATCGAACAGCAGGGTGTACCCGGCCAGATTAAACAGGCAAACCGAGAGCAACACTATGGCAGACAGTCTTTTCAGCGGTTAGTTTTATACCCTCAATATAAAGAAAATTTTAATGTGAGTATTGGCTAACCTTTTAAGAACGGTGACAGGGGGTGTGCGACCTTAGTAACTGAGCTCGACAATTTCCTTCACCTTATCAATGGTTACGATTCCATTCTCGCCCAGCCCCAGCCAGTTGCGGGTTTTGAAGCGGTTATAAATGATATCGGCGGTTTGCTGATAGTCGGGTGTGTATTCGGAGAGTTTTGTCTTCACGCCCAGCGACCGGAAAAATTCCGCGGTTTTTTCGATGGCGGCTTTGGCTTTCTCCTCAGTAGAGCCCTCTTTAATGCCCCACACTCTTTCGGCAAACTGAGCCAGCTTATCCTTCTTGTGGGTAAACATCACGCGGTAGAGATTTGGTCCGATGATCGCCAGCGTTTGCGCATGATCTATACCGTAAAGCGCGGTGAGCTCATGCCCGATCCGGTGCGTGGCCCAGTCGGTGGGTACGCCCTGAGAGAGCCATCCGTTTAATGCCTGGGTACAGGCCCACATGAAATTGCCGGCCAGCACTTCATCCTGCTGGTTCTCCACCACGTTCGGGCCGATTTCGATCAGCGTGCTCAGGATGCCCTCGGCAAAACGATCCTGAATCGGAGCATCGGCCGGATAGGTCATATATTGTTCCAGCACATGGCAGAAGGAGTCGATCACGCCATTCACCACCTGGATGCGCGGCAGGGTCTTCACCACGGTAGGATCGAGGATCGAAAACACCGGGTAAACCGATGGCGCCCCGAAAGCGAGTTTCTCGCGGGTGGATTCGCGGCTGATCACCGAACTCCCGTTCATTTCAGAGCCGGTAGCCGGAAGCGTAAGTATGGTTCCAATGGGAATTACATTTTTCTGTTTGGCGGCTGTTTGCTGCACCAGCATATCCCAGGGATCACCCGCTTCGTAGGGGATGGCCAGGGCCAGGAATTTGGCTCCATCAATCACCGACCCGCCACCTACGGCCAGAATAAAATTGATTTTCTTCTCACGGCCAAGCGCAACCGCTTTCATAAGGGTTTCATAACGCGGATTGGCTTCAATACCGCCAAACTCTGTTACCTCGAAACCCGCCAGTTCCTGCATGGCCTGGTCATATATGCCGTTTTTCTTTATGCTTCCGCCGCCGTACACAAAAAGGATGGATGCATTGGCGGGAATATTACTCTTTAACTGCGCGATTTTTCCCTTTCCAAAAAGAATTTTAGTAGGATTCCGGAATTCAAAGCTGTTCATTCTTTTTTCTTTCTAACAAAGATAAACCAGGCTTGGTTCTGCTTTGGACATTAAAGTTTGCTAAGGCGATGATTCTCCGCACTTCAATCAGTCCTCGCGGCTTCCGTCATCCGCCATGCGTACCATCCTGGGCTTGAAGGTTGCCAGCACGCTTACCAAGTCCTCCTGCGCGGCCATCACCTGCCGGATATTTTTATATGCGCCCGGAGCTTCGTCCAATCCGCCGCCGATCAGCATCACTCCGGCTTTTTGCAGCTCTTCGTTGAGTTCTTTGCGGTTGAAGGTTTTGATCGCCCGGTTGCGACTCAGCTGCCGGCCTGCTCCGTGTGAAGCCGAGTTCAGCGAGGCGGCATTGCCCCTGCCCTTCACCAGAAAGCCCGGTGCAATCATGGACCCCGGGATGATTCCGAGCAGATTCTCACCGGCCGGGGTAGCCCCTTTCCGATGAACGATCAGCTCTTCGCCGTTGACCATTTCCTTCCAGGCGAAATTGTGGTGATTCTCCACTTTGGCCAGCACCTGTCCGCCGATCGCTTTGGCCATTTTGCGATGAATGGCGGCATGACAGGCGGAGGCATAATCGCCCGCCAGGTTCATGGCGATCCAGTATTCCTGTCCCGCTTCAGTATCCAGATCCAGCCAGGCCAGGTTTGCCGCTTCGGAAGGCAGGCTGCGGAGCGATTTGGCCAGTTTGGTATAGTGATCTGCAATGGTGGCATCCAGTCCCCTCGAGCC
>DATCJQ010000335.1:0-3567 GCA_036562745.1 Flavihumibacter sp. | reverse complement strand
ATATCAACTATCGTGTGGAAGAAAAATCCAATGACCAGCTCGAGCTCTCCGCAGGTTGGGGTGGTAATATTGGTCTGACCGGTACCCTGGGTGTAACCTTCAACAACTTCTCGCTTAAAAATATTTTCGACAAAGCCACCTGGGATCCCCTGCCTTCCGGTGATGGTCAGAAACTGAGTCTGCGTTTGCAGAGTAACGGTAGACAATATCGCTCCTATAACTTCAGTTTCACTGAGCCCTGGCTGGGCGGTAAGAGAAGAAACTCGCTCACTGTAAGTTTCTACAGCACCCGTTTTGCCAATACCTATAATCCCTTTACCGGTTATTACGATCGTAAGGCGGGCGATACATCCTACCTGCGTACACTTGGTTTCTCTGTGGCGCTCGGTAAGCAGCTGCGCTGGCCGGATGATTTCTTCACCCTGGTGTATTCCATCAACTTTACGCAATACAAACTGCGGAACTATCCCAACCTGTTCCCCGGTCTGAACAATACCACTGCGCACAACCTCAGTTTGAAACTGGCGCTGGGTCGCTCTTCGGTTGACCAGCCGATCTTCCCGAAAACCGGTTCGAACTTTATGGCCAGCGTACAGGCTACACCGCCCTATTCACTTATTGATCCGAACCGGGTGAAATCGGCCAACCCCTACGAATTGCCTGAATTCCACAAATGGCGATTCACGGGTGAATGGTATGTGCCCCTGGGTAAACCGATGGGTGCCGACAAGAGCCGCCAGTTCGTGCTGAAGGCGGCTGCCAAGTACGGTTTTATGGGTCGCTACAATTCAAAACTGGATTACTCTCCGTTTGAACGCTTCCAGGTGGGTGATGCGGGTCTGACCAATAACTGGGGTCTGCTCGGTTACGATATCATCGCGCACAGAGGTTATCCGGTATATGATAACTCCGATCCCACGGTGAACCCCGACCGTTCATCGGCCAGTCAGTTCTTTACAATCTTTAACAAGTATACGCTGGAGCTGCGTTATCCCTTCTCCACCAACCCGAACAGTACCATTTTTGGTCTGGCTTTCTTCGAGGCGGCCAACGGTTGGTACAATTACAAGGATTACAACCCCTTCCAGCTTCGCCGCAGTGCGGGTCTGGGTATGCGTTTCTTCCTGCCGATGTTTGGATTGCTCGGATTTGATTATGGCGTAGGATTTGACAGGATTACACCTGATGGAAAACTCCGGGATGCTGCCAGGTTTACCTTTATGCTTGGATTTGAACCGGAATAACGATTCTTTTACCATATAAACCATTGGTATGAAAAAAATCATCGTCTTAAGTTTAACCTGCCTGTTCAGTGTACTGGCAGTGCAGGCCCAGCGCTATGCAATTGTAGACACCCGTTATATTCTTGATAAGTTGCCGGAGTATAAGGAAGCCCAGGAAGCACTGAACAAAACCAGTGAAATCTGGCAGGCCGAAATTGATGCTAAGCAGCAGGCACTCAATAAATTATACAAGGATTACGAGGCCGAAAAAGTGATGCTGAGTCCCGAATTACTCAAAAAACGCGAGGATGAAATCTTTAATCGCGAGAAGGAGGTGCGGGAGCTGCAGAGACAGCGTTTTGGCTTTGAGGGTGATCTTTTTAAGAAACGTCAGGAACTTGTAAAGCCCATCCAGGACAAGGTCTACGCGGCCATCCAGAAAATCGCCGTAGCCCGGATGTATGACTTTATTTTAGATAGAAGTGAAGGAATTACCGTTATATTTGCCGACCCCAAGCTCGATAAAAGTGAAGATGTGCTTCGGGAATTAGGTGTTAAATAAGGTTAAATTACTTTACCGCAGACAACTAAAACCAAAACGAAAACAACTTTAAAGTAACAAAAACATCGCATGAAAAAAGTTTTATCTGTAGTTCTGGTAGCGCTGGGATTGGTAGCATTCAATCAGGAATCTCAGGCGCAAACCAAAATCGGCTACGTAAGTTTCAATGAGATCGTAGCAGCCATGCCCGAAGCAAAAAAAGCTGACTCTGCACTTATCCAGTTTCGTGATGCACTGATTCAAAGTGCACAGGAAAAAGAAAACGCACTGAACGAAGCAATCACCAAATTCAATGCTGACTCAGCAAAGATGACTGCTGCCGTTAAAGAAGTAAAAAGAAAAGAACTTCAGCAAAAACTGGTTGAACTGCAAGGCGAAGAGCAACGCATTCAGCAAGAACTGCAAAGAAGACAAGAGGAGCTGAGCGAGCCCATTCAGAAAAAAGCAATGGACGCAGTTCAGGCTGTGGCGAAAGAAGGTGGCTATGCATATGTATTCCCCAAGGAGTACCTGATCGTATCTCCTCCCGGTGATGACCTGCTGCCGCTGGTTAAAAAGAAATTAGGCCTCAAGTAAGATACTTTCACAGGCTCTGTATGAACGCCGGGATAGCATCCCGGCGTTTGTTATATTTGGAAGACATGGAGAATAAACTGGCGCCAATAGGAGTGTTCGATTCAGGCTATGGTGGCCTGACGGTTTTGAAGGAAATCGTCCGTACCCTGCCCGGATACGATTATATCTACCTGGGTGATAATGCCCGCGCTCCCTATGGTTCGCGGAGTTTCGATACCGTGTATAAATACACGCTGGACTGTGTGCGCTGGTTCTTCGATCAGGGCTGTCCGCTGGTTGTACTGGCCTGTAATACGGCATCTGCCAAGGCACTCCGAACCATTCAGCAAAAGGATCTGCCGAATATGGCGCCCGAAAACCGGGTTTTGGGCGTTATCCGTCCCACTACAGAAATCATCGGGCAGCTGAGCAAGCAGGGAGAAGTGGGCATTTTAGCCACCAGCGGTACCGTGGCTTCCGAATCCTATCGGATAGAGATCGAAAAATTTTACCCATCGCTTAAGGTATACCAGGAAGCCTGTCCCATGTGGGTACCCCTGATTGAGAATGATGAATACCGTACCGCCGGGGGCGATTATTTCGTGAAGAAATATGTCGACGCGCTGATGGCCAGGAGCCCCGCCATCGATACCGTGTTACTGGCCTGCACGCATTATCCGTTGCTGATCGACAAGATCCGGGAGTATTTGCCACCCTCGGTGCAGATCGTATCGCAGGGCACTATTGTGGCTACCAGCCTGGCTGACTATTTGAAGCGTCATCCCGAAATGGACCGGCGATTGAGCAAAGAGGGGGGAAGAAGGTTTTATACTACCGATGATCCCATTGATTTTGAGAAACATGCAAGTCGTTTCTTCGGAGAATCGATAAGGGCAGAGAAGGCCCGGCTTTATTAAAATTAGATCGGGCTCGATTTTTTTCCAATATTTTAGTAACTTTGCCGTCCCTTTCACGACACAATTGGGTATGGTGGCCCGATGTGATTGGAAATCAGAAGCCTGGCTCTCCACAGGCGTCAATTTTTGAGTTCGTAAAAAAGACTGTAAAATGAAAAGAACATTTCAACCACACCGTCGTCGTCGTAAATCCGTTCACGGATTCCGCAAGCGTATGCAAACTGCCAATGGTCGTAAAGTACTGGCAAGCCGCCGTGCGAAAGGTCGTAAGAAACTGACGGTTTCTTCAGAAAGCAAGCTTAAATAAGCC
>DATCJQ010000256.1:0-4214 GCA_036562745.1 Flavihumibacter sp. | reverse complement strand
TGGAACCTGGTGGAAGAACCTTATCTGGAATTTCTGAAGAATACATTCTCTCAGTTGAAAATCCGTCTGAGCTACGGTCAGACAGGTAACGCCACCATCAATAGTAATGCGTTCGCGGCATACAGTGCCTATCCCGCCTGGCTTACCGGAAATGAAACCCGTTTGATTGGCGTATCGCTGGCTCGTTTGGAAAATCCCGATCTGAAATGGGAAACCACTACGGGTGCCAACCTGGGTCTGGACTTCTCTATTTTCAACGGTAAGGTGGAAGGTTCTGTGGAAGTGTTCAGAAACGTGATTTCCGACCTGCTGGCTACCAAGCGGCTGAATTCCTATCACGAAGTGAATACCATTATCGCCAACATCGGTAAAACCGAGAGCAAGGGATTTGAGATCACTATCAATACGCGGAATATCCAGCGAAAGGATTTTCAATGGAGAACCATGTTTGCCCTTTCACGCTACAAGGATACCTGGAAAGAAAGAGCGCCGGACTGGAAGCCTGCCGTGTTTGAAAATGCCAATGATCCCATCCGCGCTATTTACATGCGCGTGGCCGATGGTATTCTGCAGGTGGGAGAGAATCCGCCAGCCGGACAACCGGAGCTGAAACCCGGTATGATAAAGATCAAGGATATCGATGGTTTTGCCCGGGATGAAAATGGTAATCCCAGAGTGGATGAAAACGGTCGCTTTATTCGCACCGGTAAGCCCGACGGTATCATCGATGAAGCAGATACCAAACTGTTTGGCACATCTGATCCGAGCTTTATGGCCGGTATCACCAATATCATTACCTACAAGCGCTTTAGTCTGAATTTCGATTTCAACGGTTTGTTCGGCCGCCGTTTTGCGGATCCCAACTATGTGGCATATGGCGTGAGTCCGGCTGGTGTTTATTCCAACGGATACAATGCCCTGCGTACCGTGAAGAATCGTTGGACGCCGGAGAATCCGACCGAAAAATATCCGGGTACCTTCTGGGCCTGGTCGCCCTATGGAGCAGGTGATTTCTTTGTACAGGATGCCTGGTTTATCCGCTTGCAGAACGTATCGCTGGGATACGATCTGCCCCGAAAAATTACCGGTAAGGCCTTCAGTCTGGTTCGGCTGAATCTGGCTGCACAGAACCTGTTTGTGATTACTCCCTATAAGGGCGTGGATCCGGAGACAGATTCTTACACTGCCGCTTATCCGAATATCAGAACATTCACCTTCGGCCTTAACCTGAATTTCTAATCCATTAACTGTACAGAAATGAAAAAGTCTATAAGTGTTATTGTACTGTTCCTTTCCGTATGGCTGGGAAGTTGTACCAAAGATTTAGTTCCGATTGATTATGCTGAGATCAATCCCAATATATTCCCGAAATCTGCCTCCGACCTGGAAGCCATGGTGAATGCCTGCTATTATCCGCTTCGTGGTTCATGGGGCGACGGTATCTTCTCCACTTCTGAAAGAGGGGTGATGTATTTGTCGGATGCTACTACCGAGATACTGTTTGGTAAATATGGCGAACAGGGACTGGCATCGCTGCATAATTACAATCCCAATAACGCGGCCTTCACCCGTTATTACGATGATTTTTATAACAAGATCAGCCGTATGACGATGACCATCGATCTGATCGAACGGTCAACCGTATCCGAAGATCTCAAACGGAAAGCCATAGCCGAAGTGCGTTGTGCACGCGGGTTGCTGGCGTACACGCTGTTTGATTTGTATGGTCCGCTCGTAATCGCTCCGCTGGAAGTATTGAAAAATCCGCTGAAGGAAGAGCCGCTGGCACGGATGGAATACAATGAGATGGTTGCATTCATCGAGGCCGATCTGGAAGCCGCTGCTGCCGATCTGCCCATGCCTCAACAGGCTGAATACGGACGTTTCAGCAAGGCCCTGGCCAAGATGGTGAATATCCGTTTGCAACTGCATGAAAAGAGATGGGATCGCGTGAAGGAGCTGGCCGACGAGATCATTGCCTACAATGCATTTTCGCTGGATGCCGATTACAAATCGATCTGGGATCTCGACGGTGCGAAAAACAGTAAGGAAGTGATCTGGGCCATTCCCTGCGACTATATGGGAACCAGCGAAAACCAATGGCAGCTGATGGTATTACCGGCCAACTATGCGCCCAAAGGCGGATGGGGAACCATTTCCAGCACCTGGTGGTTCTATGATCGCTTTGAGCCGGGAGACAAACGCAAGGAAATGCTGATTGCCGAATATACCGGAACTGATGGCATCACTTATAACCGTTCCAATCCGGGCAATATCCTCGACCGCGGACCGATTCCGCTGAAAATTCACGAAGATGCGGATCGCACAACCAGTTTGTCTACCGTTGATATCGTGATCTATCGTTATCCGGATGTGCTGCTCTCCAAAGCGGAAGCCATTGCCAATATGGGAGCACCGAATGAGGAGGCCATGGAACTGGTGAATATAGTTCGCCGCAGAGCCGGTCTGCCGGATAAGAATCTGGCCGATTATGCAACCCGCGAAGCGTTTAACGATCTGATCCTGCTCGAGCGTAGTCATGAATTCTGGTGCGAAAACGGACAGTATCGCGCCGATTTGATCCGTCATGGTAAGTTCGTGAGCCGTTGCCAGGAAGTAAACCAATCGCAATACACCAACGAGAGTAAACAATTGTTCCCCTTCTCGCTGCAAACTGTAAGTGAAGGAAAGGGCAAATTCATTCAAAACCCCGGTTATTTCTAATAGCCTTCTAAAACGATTACTATGAAATGGAATAACCGATACCTGGTGCTGGTGCTGGCTATTGTTACGGCCTGCTTCTGGTGTTGCAAAAAATCGGATGGCGAATCGAAGCCGGCTGAGGAGCGTATCAAGTACCAGACGATCAATACGCCTTTTGTGAATCCGGAGCGCGGGTTCATCCGCACGATGAGTGTGAAATCAGGTGGAGCGGCGCTGACCGAGAACCAGCTCACGCTGTTGCGGAGTCAGCATGTATCCATGATTCTGCGGGTTTATTATTTCGATGCATTCAAGGATAAGGATCTGGATGAAGCCCAGCTCGCGCTGATTGAAACTGATATGAATCTGGTGCGGAACATGGGACTAAAGATCATCCTTCGCTTTGCCTATACCGATGATATGAACGGCACTGATGCACCGCTCAATATTATTGAGCGTCACCTGGATCAGTTGAAACCGGTGTTCGAAGCGCATCGTGATATCATTGCTTTTGTGCAGGCCGGATTTATCGGCGCCTGGGGCGAATGGCATAGTTCCAGCAATGGACTGGCCACCATCGAAAATATGCGTGCCGTGCTAAACAAGCTGCTCAGTGTGCTGCCTTCCGATATCATGGTGCAGGTGCGTACACCCGGATTTAAGCAGCAGATCTTCAACAGCACATCACCGCTTACAGCCGCACAGGCTTATACCAGTGAAGCCATTGCGCGTGTGGGACATCATAACGACTGTTTCCTCTCGGGCGGTACCGATTATGGAACCTATACCAATATCGAGGCCGAGAAGAACTATATCAGCACTGAAGCGCTCTATGTTCCTACGGGCGGGGAAACCTGTCCGCCGCAGGGAGGATATGATCCCACCTGCGCTGAAGGTCGCAAAGAGATGAAGCTGCTGAAATGGACCTATCTGAATCTCGACTGGTATCCGGCTACGATCAATGCCTGGAGAAATTCGGGATGTTTTGAAGAGTTTCATGCCAGTCTCGGTTACAGATTATCGTTAGAGGATGCGCTGTTTCCCAAGGAAGTTGCTGCAAACGGATCGCTTCCGGTGGATATCAACATCATGAACCGTGGATGGGCGCCCATGTATCATAAGAAGAATACCTATCTGGTATTGAAGAATACCGGAACGGGTGCCTATTATGATAAACAGCTTTCTGTGGACCTCCGGCTCTGCAAGCCTTCGGGCAAGATGAATATTAAAGAAAGCGTGAACCTGAGCGGAGTTCCGGCAGGCACCTATGAGCTCTATTTGCGGATTGCCGACCAGCATGAGCGATTGGCAGACAAAGCAGCTTATGCCGTGCGGTTGGCCAATGCCAATGGCTGGCTGGAGGATCACAATGGTATCAACAAGTTGAACACCCAAATTACTATCAAATGAAACAGAATCGATTCTATATAATGGCGGTGTTGCTGCTACTGATGGCGGCGACATCCTGTAAAAAAGAAAAAGAAAACGGGAACCTGAAAGCGGTATACAGT
>DATCJQ010000246.1:0-3708 GCA_036562745.1 Flavihumibacter sp. | reverse complement strand
ATACCGGATCCACCAGCGAAAGGCGATTGAAGAATGCGATCGGTCCACCAGCGGGCGCCGTGATTTTCACTTCGACTTTTCCTTTTGACACCAGTTTTGCAGAGATCTCCGGGCGCACCTGCGGCATCTGCTGCAAACCCGAATATTTCCCCGTGCTATCAGGCAGCCAGTACAGGTTATCCGAAACGATTTCCTTATCGAGGTTCAAGATCCGCAGTGATAAAAACGCCCCTTCTTTCCTGGTGGCTTCGCGGATCTGTCTTTTAATCGGCATCACCAGTCTTGTGGTAGATGGACCGATCTCTGCGAATACCTGTCCCAGGCTTTTCTTATTGCCTCCCATATCATAAAGGTCCATCACCAGCATCAGGTCGTATTGGTGCGTGAAGCTGTTATTGATCAGATGCAGACTGGTATCGCCGTGGTTGTAAAAGAAATTGATCGGTGCGCTGCCCTTTCGGAGTCCATACAGACAAGCGTTGGGATCGAGATAATAATCGTACATCTGTCCGCGCAGGGCCGTCCAGGGATTCTGCGTTTTCCAGATGATCACGCCGGTGTACCATTCCCACATGCGCGCGCTGAATCCTTCGATCAGCGAACGATACTGATCGTAGTTGACCAGCTGTGCTTTTTTCGCCCATTCCTTAACATCGGTGGTGGCACCATAAGCATTTACATGATTGCCGTAACCGATGTACTTGTGATATTCCCAAACGGAATCGGCCTGCTCACGACGTCGGCCTTCCGTCAGCAGTACCGGAGGCACCATGTTTTCTTTGGGAATGAATCGCTCGAGTGATTGGTAATCTCCGGTACCCACCGATCCGATTTCGGAGTTGAAGGGCCAGGTACGATGATTGAAAAATGTTTTGAGGTTTTGAATGCCATAGGGACCATCGCCATTGCCGCCGAGGAAATTGAAGGACATATCGTCGGAGTTGGAATAGTCCACGAACCAGCGCGTACCATCGAGTTTGGGCAGAATGGAATCGCGCAGCGGAGTTTGGATATCCTGCGGCAGGGTGATTTCATTGCCTCCGCACCACATAGCCAGGGAAGCATGGTTGCGGATCATTTTGATTTGATCAGCAGCAGAGCGGAGGAAGAGATCGTGATCATCGGGATATTTTCTGCGGGTCCACTGGTCGTCTTTTTTCATGGGATCCACCCAGCGGCCATTACAATCGCCCGAGCCCCAAAAATCCTGCATTACCAGCAGGCCATACTGATCACATGCTTCATAGAATTCAGGCCTTTCAGTGATGGCCCCGCCCCAGATGCGAATAAGATTGAGGTTCATATCGCGATGGAAACGGATCTCGGCATCATAGCGTTCCCTGCTGAAGCGAAGCATAGCATCCGATATGATCCAGTTAGCGCCCTTAATGAATACCGGCTGACCGTTAACCCATATCTGTTTGCTTCGGGTGTTGCTGTTCCAGTCGGCTTTGACTTCACGTACACCTACGCTGAGGGTTTCATGGTCCGAGGGTTTGCCGCTCACGAGAAATTCCATCTTCATAGGGTATAAATGCGACTGTCCGTAACCGTTAGGCCACCAGAGTTTGGGATTTTTCAGTTGATAATCGGGTAGTTGCACTTCGGTGAGGGAGTTCGCTTTCAGCGTAACATTTTTGGAGATGGTTTTTTCGTCGATGGTATAACGAAGCACACCGCTTACCGGGGTGGATGAACTGTTTTCGAGTTCGGCTTTCACCCTGAGGGTGGCAGGTTCCTGCGGACCATCGGGTTTGCGTTTTCCCGGCACCAGGGTAATGATATGCGGATTGCTGATATTCACCGCCCCGGTTTTCTCGATAATAACCTTGTCCCAGATGCCGGTGTTGCGATCGCGAACGGGCTGAATCCAGTCCCAGCCCGCCACGTACTGATGCGCCACGTTTTTGGCGATGGTTCCGTCGCCCCCCTGTCCGCCATTGGGATTTCCGGGCTCGGCAGGCGGATAAACAATCACAGCCAGGCGATTGGAACCATCCTTTTTCATATAGCGCGTGATATTGTATGACTGGCGCAGGAACATGCCGGTATGCCGCTCCTTATTGATTTGCTGTCCGTTCAGAAATACATCACAACTGTAATTGATGCCCCTGAAATGCAGCCACACTTGTTCGCCGGGCGCTGCTTTCTCCGTAAAATCTTTCACGAACCAGTAAGTGTAATACTCCGTTCCGGTATCATAGATATCGGGGATGTATTTGTTGTTCATCCCATAAAAGGGATCGGGCACTTTGCCGTTGTTGAGCAGGGTGGTGAGCACCGTGCCGGGTACGGTGGCAGGTTCCCAGTTCTGCAGGGTATAGTTGGGCTGCGATATTTCTTTTCCGCTGGCTTTGATCTGTGCAACGGGCGCAGATTTCCAGCCGGAGTTTAATTCATATTTCGTTTGTGCCAGTACGTTAGTAAGTGCGATGATCATCGCGCTTGCTGACAGGATTAGTTTTTTCATATTGGTATCTGCTTGCTTTAGATCTCTTGAATACTATTGACTATTGACGCAATACCCAGGTATTGAGAAACTGGCCCTGTGCTTCCAATACAATTTTCAGCACCGTCCAGTCGCCGGAGGGTTTGTCGATGGTAGCTTTTCCCGCAGCCAGGGGCAGGCTCCTGATTTGCTTGTATTCATCCCTTCCCCCTGTTTTGAAATGATTGGTAGTGCTCAGGAGAATAAGGCCCTTTCCTTTTTTGCTGTGCACATTCCAGCTCAGATGGATTTTATCCCCTTCCACCCGCGCGCGCAGGTTGGACGCAGCGATCGGGCCGGTGATGGATACGCCATCGATCTCCATGGCTCTTTCCCGCGGAATTTGAATATTCAGGAATCGCGCCATCGAGGGCATGATATCCACCACGCCGGCCTGTCCGGATTTGAAATGCGCATTGAGATCCGGTGCGCTGGTCACGATCCAGGTGCTGCGTTCGCGATCCGATTGGCCACCGTGATGTTTGCCGGTTTCCGCATCTCTACCATGGTCGGTTGTGATATAGATGACCCATTCTTCGTTGAAATTTTGCCGGCGGTATTGGATGGCCTCCCACAGTTTGCCCATCTGATTGTCCATATACCCTACGGCTTTGTGAAACTCGGGACTATCGCCATAGCGATGTCCCATATCATCGGTGTATTCGAGATAAACCCAGGAAAGATCGGGCGCCTGGGTGCGGATGGATTCGGAAGCTTTAGCCACCACTTCCTCATCAATCAGGTGCATATAGTATTTTTCCTGATCGTGCGGGAAGCGGGCAGTATCGTACTCCAGGCTATCGACATGGTAATCGATTTTGAGTCCGCCGGTTTGAGGGAGTCCATCACCCGCGAGTTTGGTGCGGTTATCGAGCCAGCTCGAGAAAATGGCGGTTTTCTTATCAGGATACTGCTCCTTGAAAAACCGGAAGATGGTCCAGTAGTTATAATTGGGATCGGCGATATCATTGTCCCAAACATTGTGTTTGTTAACCCAGGTGCCGGTAAGCAGACTGTTATAACCCACGGCCGAGATGGTGGGGGTTTGGGAGTAGCCGCCTTTTTCGCCGCCCACATGAGCCCGGGCATACCCGCCTGCTTTGGCGATTTTATCGAGATTGGATGTGGGTTGTTGTTCGATCACATCGGCAGCGATGCCGTCTACGATCACGAATAGTACTTTTCTGGTCTTTTGCGCCTCTGCCACGATCATCATTAGC
>DATCJQ010000239.1:0-19921 GCA_036562745.1 Flavihumibacter sp. | reverse complement strand
ATACCGGGTGCGTCCCTTATCATAACGAACCCAATCTGCCGCCAGATGTGCCGCTGCAGCCACGGGATCTTCGCTGGTGCCATAGCGCGCATACCCATAGTTCACCGTCAGTACTCCGATGCTGTTGGTTGCTTTCAACACAGCATAATAATCATCCAGAGAGGCTGTCCAGCTTTGATTGGTACGCCCAAACCAATATCCCGGATCTTTTAGCGACCCATCACTGCTCACCAGTTTTTCGGGTACATCGGGTGGAAGTTGTCCGGGTGCTGCATTCCAGAAATAAGCATCACTTCCGCTGCCTGCCGGGAAGCGGATAAAACGCGGATTCAATGCCTTGATATGCTGCATGAATACCGGCTCCGCAATCATGGTGGTCATCCAGGTATTGGCATTATGTCCCCATACCGTCGGTGGTATACGTGCGATCACCTGGCTGGCATCAATCTGTACCGTGGCAGCCGGCGATGTGGGAGGGGGTGTAACATCGATAAAATCCGGTGCCACAAAATCACGTGCCTGCCATTCCTTATCAAAAAATCCGACCGTGGGGGACAGGGCGGGATCAGGTACTGAAACTACCGGTGCCGGCTCAGGATTCTCAGTTCCTCCGCCGGGCGGATCAGGCAGCGTCTTCGAGGTCTTGCTGCAGGACGCCGACAAAAGCAGGCTCGCTGCAATCAGATTACAAAGCTGAAATAAATACATAGGCATGCGTTTGGGAAAGAAAAGGCCCACTCTATCAACAGTACTCTGTTGCCGGTGGGCCTTCGCCTCCAAATTTGCTACTAATGATTAGTTACCCGAACCGTTACTGTATGCTTAAGAAACTGTATTCCCAGGAACCTGTATGTTTAAGATTTTTTATCGCAATCCCACATGGTCCAGATACACCACGCCGGTCCAGTCGTGGTTCTGGAAAGTCAGCTGATTGATGGCAGCCGGATTTCCCAGTTCAGCCTTGGTAATTTTGAACTCCATCCATTTACCTTCCTCAATGGTGATGGTAACCGTGGATCCTGCATCGGGAAAGATATTGATCTTCTTTCCGTCGGTACCCGGCGTTCCGTACAGTGCAAAACTCAACTCGTTATAGGAATCCATATTCACGGAAGTATTGGCGAAACGCAATGCACCCCATTGGCCGGTATAGCTGATTTTCATGGCCGATTCTCCATCGCGCACATTATCCTTGTTATTGAAATCAATTGTTGTACTCCAGCCCCAGTTCTGCCAGTTATTCAGAAGTGCATCGATGTAAAATGCATAACTCAGCGGAGGTAGTGGTTCGAGATCACCCACAAAACTGACTCCATTTTCTGACTCCACCACCACATCCGAATAGGCCACCAGGCTTACCGTGCCGCGATTCGCCGATTCCGGAATCACCAGCGTAATGCTTGTCTCCGACTTCGAAACGAATTCAGTAATGGGCTCCGACAAGCCCTTGAACAGCACTCCCTTCACGAGGTCGAGATCCGTACCGGTAATGGTGAATTCCTTACCCCGCTCGGCAGGTACGGGTTCAAAGCCACTAAAGGCAGGCAGGATTACTTCCAGAACTTCATCTGTTTCAAGGGAGCCGGGCTCCGTGCCGCTATACGTAAAAACCAGCTCGCCGGTTTGCGCTTCCATGGGCACCTGCACCACCAGCTGATCCACCGTCTGACTTACAAATTCGGTTACCACCACATCCTTATTGAAAAGGATTTCGGTTACCCAGTTCAGGTATTTACCGTTAATGGTAAGATGGGTACCCGGCTTCACGGGCGAGGTAAACCCGTTTACCTGCAAGCCAATTTCCAGGTTCAACGTAGCTTTTGAAACGATTTCTCCATCCGTTGTAATGAGCTTCACCTGTCCGGCCTCCACGGCATCGGGCAGGGTGAGCACAATGATTTCCGTTGTCTGCTCCTTGAATCCGCCCTTTTCCACGGTGGCACCCACAAACTGGATGGCCGTTACTTTATGCAGGTTGTTTCCGATGAAGCGAATGTCTTCGCCGTGCTGAATGCCAGAGGGACCAAAACTCAGCAGTTCCACCAGTCCCGAGCCTTCCTCCTTGTCCTTGTCGCAGGCGCTGAGGGTAAGCAGGAAAAATGCACTCACCCAAAGCAGCAGTTTATTTGCATTGAATAGTTTCATGTTAGCAGTTTTATTTGGGCAATACTTTTGGCACCACTCTGAAATTGTCGAATGCGATATCAGCATCCAGATCGCCATTACCATGGAAGAGAACGCGGGTATAGTAACCGTTAGGGCTAACCGATAAACGTTCACCGTAGCTGGCCGCAATTTCATCAAAGGGAATTGTTACTGTTTGCCATTGTCCCTTGGTGTCGTAAGGTGGCTTCCACTGGTAGTGATCAGTGTTGAAATCGTTAGCCAGTCCCACATTGAACTTGATCATATTGTTCGTATAGGGTTTCAGCGTATTGATTTCAAACTTCAGGTAAAAGTTTTCCGGCTTGAGAATGGCTTCATCGGGAATATTCTTGCTGATATCACCCATGGCATCCGGCGGACCCCCGGCCACTTCGATCCAGTTCCAGGATCCGATGGCTCGTGTTACACGGATATAGTTGCCGTTCAAGGCAGGAGGATCATTCGGTCCGGGATTTTTCACCACATAGGATTCGTTCCACCAGCCGGTAAAGGGATCGCTGCTGATGAAAATATTGCGGTTATCACGGAACCAGAAATTGGATTGTGTTATACCGAAATTCGTTGTAACGGTAATGGGACCAGATTCCGCGCCTTCGGGCACTCGCACTTTCAGGATCTTGTCTTCCACCTCCACCACTTCACCATTGACGTCGCCGGTGAAGCTTACGGTGAGCGGCGGATAGAAATAATCACCGCGAATCGTAGCCACTTCACCCGTCAGCACATATTCGCAATCCATGCTGCTGACCAGCGGTTCGCCGATCAGCACCTCGAAATCGTAAAGCAGCTCATGACCATTGGTGAAAATGATCCTGATCTTATTGTTTATCTCCAGCGGTATATTACTGGGTACCACCACCAGGATCGTGGTGTTGGTGATATAAGTGGGCGTCAGCGATGCGCGCTGGTCATTAAACCAGATTTCCTTTGCCTTGCCCAGGTTTTCACCTACAATGGCAATCAGATTTCCCTGGTAGGCACCCACCAGGAGTGAGTCGGCGGAATTCGGATCCGTTACGCGTACATAACGGATTCTCGGCGTGCCGTTATCATCATCGCCTTTGGTGCAGGCCGTCAGGATACCGGCCAGTACCAGACATATTGTCGAGTATAACAGAAGGACTCTTAATTTCATATGCGTTTGTTTTTCGCGTTTGATTGCGGTTGCCCGCTGTTTTTGCATCGATCTTTTATTGATAATAATCCACCGGTGCTTTGTTCAGGTTCGGTGCCTGGCTCAGTTCCGCAGCCGGAATGGGTAATAAGAAATTACCGCTGTTCGCAATGATATTCCGCTCAGTTGTATTCCATTCCGTTTTGGTAAATGTCCAGCTTGTGGGATCCGGAATGCGATCGGCTTCGGCGTAGAAGAATCCGCGGTCCTGCGAGTTGAGGATATCATAGGCTTTCTGCGGATTCCAGTAATGCAAACTCACCAGATCATACCAGGCCATGCCCTCCATCGCAAACTCGATGAAACGTTCTTTCAG
Source organism: Flavihumibacter sp. (assembly GCA_036562745.1). Taxonomy (GTDB): domain Bacteria; phylum Bacteroidota; class Bacteroidia; order Chitinophagales; family Chitinophagaceae; genus Flavihumibacter. Next base: position 16,265 of record DATCJQ010000239.1, on the reverse strand, counting down.
GATCACATCCAGCGTAAGCGGATCCTCAAATCTTGGCAATCCCGCGCGCATGTGCACGGCATTGAAATATTCCAGCGCCCTGGCATCGCTGGTGGAGGCCTGATTGCCTAACTCGGCTTCGGCATAAATCAGGTAGAGCTCGGCCAACCGCATCATATATGTGTCGTATTCGTAGTACTGGGAGGCGGCTTTTCCGTCCATATCCTTGGCCTTTCCGCATACATATTTTTTGATGGCGCAGAAATTGACATCGGTTCCCAGTTGCGGATAAATGAGTTGCTGTTCACCGCCGGGAATGCTTTGCGTAATCTCTGGATAATAGGCACCCGGCAGCATATAGGTTGCTTTCAGTCGCTGATCCAGTGTACGACCCTGCATGCGTCCGTCGGGCGTTACAGTGATGCCATCGTAGAGCGATATCATCCACCAGGTGGCTCCCTTATCGCCGCCCCAGCCATCGCCATTGGCGATATCCGGACTATAAGCCAGGTAAGCGGGAGTGGAGTTTTGCGACCCCCATGCACCGGGAGAAAATGCCCACTGCAGCGAGAATACCGATTCACTGTTGTTGTCATAGGGATAGCGGAACAGCGATGCATAATCGTTCAGCAAACGGTAGGGTCCCTGCGTGATCACCCGCTCTGCAAAATATTTGGCGCTGTCGAGGAACTGCTGGTTTCGCTGGCCATTGCCTTCCACGCCCGCACGGGTCAGGTAGAACCGCGCCAGCATGGCTTCGGCAGACCATCTGGTAAGGCGTCCCGGACGTGCGGGTGTCAGCGGCAGATCCTCTGCTGCTGCACGCATTTCGTTGGTGATAAAACGCCATACACTCGGTACCGTGTTACGTGTGATCGATGTGTCTGACAACAGTGTCAGGTTATTCTCAATGATGGGAACAGGTCCCCAGTTCATTACAAGAAAACGATAGGCCAGTGCCCGCATGAAACGTGCTTCGGCGATGGCCATTTTTTTCACCGCCGGCGAAACCCCCTCACCCGCATAGGTGTTGATGTTTTCGATGGCAAGGTTGGCCTGTCCAACTACAATGAAGAAGGAACGCCAGGCAAATCCGTTCTCGGGCGTATTACCGGTGGTATTGAATAATACATTCCCCCGATCATTCCAGGCAGAATAGGCCGTGCCCGCCCGGAAATCGCCCAGGTTGTATGAAGCTTTATCATTGTAGTCAAACCATACTTTGCTGTAGAGGAGTGCAGTTGCACCCAGCACCTGGTCATCGGTTTTGTAGAAATTCCCGTCGGTAACCGCATCCTTAGGCGGACGATCGAGAAAATCCTTTGAACAGGCAGTGATCATCACTGTAAGGAGAAGTGCTGCACTATATAGAATGGATTCTTTTCTTTTCATAGTTCTGCTTTTAAAAATCAAGGCCGATGGAAATTGAATAAACCGGGGTCAGCGGATAGCGTCCGAAATCAAGCCCGATGGCCTGGTTGTCGGCGCCGGCATCCCGGCCGATATAGGCACCCACTTCCGGATCAAGTCCCTTGTACCTGGTGAATGTGTAGATATTCTGTCCGCTTAATGAGATCCTTGCACCCTTCAGGAATTTCTGGCGGGTCAGCAAACTCGTGGGCAGATTATAACTGAGAGTGATATTCTTGATGCGCAGGAAGGAGCCATCTTCCACCCAGTAGCTGGTCGGACGCGCATGGTTGTTGTTCGGTCCGTAGGAAATCCGCGGTATATCCGTATTCGGGTTTTGCAGAACCACTTTGCCCGATCCGTCGGTGATGGGTTTGGCATAATCCATCACTTCTCTCAGGAGGTTGCGGCTCAGGTTAATATTGTTCGGGTTGGTACTGATCTTTCTGATATAGTTGTACACATCATTACCATATGTGGCCGTGAGCAGAATGCTCAGATCAAATCCCTTATAGGAGAAGTTGTTGGTCAGGCCTCCGAACAATTTCGGCCATGGGTTACCGATAGTTGTCTGGTCCTGTTCGTCTATAATGCCATCGCCGTTCAGATCTTTAAACTTGATATCGCCCACCCAGATGCCGTTGTTTTCATCAATCGGCAGCCGCTCGCGGTTGTTGTCAACCGGTACCGGACTGTTTTCAATTTCCTCTATACTCTGGAATATTCCCTCCTGCACATAGCCCCGGAACAGCCAGGGAGCATAGCCCACGGCAGATCGCTGGGTCCAGTCCTCCAGCCACCAGGAGGTGCGGTCAACCACCCGCGCATCGGAATTGAATTTGGTGATCTGGGTCTTGAATCCCGAAATGTTGAAACTGGTTTCCCAGCGGAACTTGTTATTGCTGATATTGGTGGTGTTGATCGTAAGGTTCCATCCCTTGTTTTGCAGCGAACCCAGGTTCACGATGGGCGCACCCACTGATCCGTTCCCATTGGTGCCCATATACCAGGGCAGGGGGTTGGGCAACAGCAGGTTATCAGTTTTGCGGATATAATAATCGAATTCGATATTGATCCGGTTATTGATCAGCCCGATATTGATACCAAAGTTATTGGTTTGTGTTTCCTCCCATTTCAGGTTGGGATTCTTGTACTGTCCGGGTAAGAATCCGGTTCCGGTGGGAGTGGGCGCGGTTAACATGCGCGAGTAAATTCCGCCGCTTCCCTGGTTACCCGTCAATCCCACTTCATATCGAAGCTTTAGCTCACTGATAATGGGGATGTTGAAGAATTTCTCCTGTGAAATCCGCCAGGCCGCAGAAAGGGATGGGAATGCACCCCAGCGATTCTCGGCACCGAAATTCGATGATCCATCACGCCGATACGTACCGTTCAGGATATAACGATTGTCGTAGTTGTAGGCAATCCGGCCGAAATAAGATTCCATGGCCCAGTCGGTACCTCCGCCCGAGTTGGTGGCTGTAAGGGGATCACCACCTTCCACGTCCAGGATATCATTGGTGAGAAAATCGAGTCGCCCGGCTGCATTGTTGCGCCACATAGAGGACTGCGCTTCATGTCCCACCATCGCACTGATGGTATGATTGCCGATCTGTTTGTTGTATTCAATCAGCTGGTTCCAGTTCCAGTACTGGTTATTGTTATTTCTGCTGGTATAACTGGCTCGTACATTTTGTGCCCAACCGATTTTGTAAGTCGGGATAAAATAATCACTCGATGTGAAACCGAGGTTGGTGCTCACATTGGTTCTTACCTGCAGGTCTTTGGTGATTTTGATGGCTGCATAAATATTCCCGAGGATCTGATGACGGGTCAGTTCATTGGTAACCAGCGATGCAATGGCCAGGGGATTCACCGGCGCAAACTGGTTGGCACCATTGGTATCGTCGCCGCCGGCCCAGGATCCGTCTAAATTCCGCACCGGGATCTGCGGCGTAAGCCGGATCGCATTGGCAATGATATTCTCCTGGCTGGTGGTGAGCTGTTCATTGGTGCGGTTCACCGCCAGATTCATACCGATCTGTGCCCAGGTAGTGGGCTTGTTATCAACATTGATCCTTGCCGAGATACGGTCAAAGCCCGAACCTGCGGCTACCCCTTCCTGTTTGAGGTATTCGCCCGACATATAGTAAGTGGTCTTCTCATTGCCTCCGCTCATGCTTAACTGATGTTTCTGCATGGGGGCATTGCGGAACAGCTCTTTCTGCCAGTCGGTTCCTTCACCCAGCAGACTCGGGTCCAGAAATTCCTGCGGAGTATCGCCTCCCGCGATTTCGTGAAATTCCTTCACCATAGTGGCATACTCGCGCAGGTTCATTACACCAAGTCTCTTCGGCGGCAGTTGTATACTGTGCTGAAACCCGTAATTGAATTTGGTGGTTCCGGCTTTTCCTCTTTTGGTGGTGATCAGCACCACACCGTTCGTAGCGCGGGAACCATAAATTGCAGCGGCCGAGGGACCCTGCAAGAGCTGGATATCTTCAATATCTGAGGGGTTCAAACCGGCAATGGGGTTGGCCGAACTCTGCGGACCGAACTGCACATTGTCATTATGGATCTGTACTCCATCAATTACATAGAGTGGTTCGGTGCGACCCGTAATTGTACTAACGCCACGAATATTGATGGAAATACCACCCCCGGGTTGTCCGGAGTTCTGCGTGATATATACCCCCGATGCACGGCCCTGGATGGCCTGCTCCAGGGTGGTGTTGATGGTGCGCTCCATATCCCTGGAGGTTACGGTCGTTTGCGCACTGGTCAGGTTGGCTCTCTTGGCCGTACCATACCCAATCACCACCACTTCACTCATGTTGGCATTGGAAAGCCGGAGTGTGATATTAATGGTGTTGGACTGACCCACAGCTACTTCCCGGGTTTCATGACCCACAAAAGAGAATACCAGCACTTCACCCGGACGGGCGCTAAGTGTATAATTACCGTTGGCATCGGTATTATACCCGCGCAAAGTATTCTTGATCATGATGGAGGCGCCCACGATCGGATTATTATCCGGTCCCAGCACCCGCCCCGTAATGGTTTTGCTTTCCGTCTGAGCCAGCGTGGCAGAACCCAGTAGCAGGTAAACTAGAAAGACGCAGCAATGGTGTACCCACCACTTGCGTGTAGTTTTGGTTTTTTGCATAAGCAAGCAAATTGAATCGTTATGAATGTAGCAGCTAACAGAGCAGGAGATAATAGAACTAATTTATACCCCTATTCCCCAAAACAGGTGGGTAAAACTGTTCTTTGTAGGTATCAAAATGTTTGCATCCCGGTATTTTTTCATCATTTGATGGGTATGAAATGTTTAGCCGGCCGGGAAACTACCGTTACTAGATAAATTTTTTGACTTTCGCTCCTGCTGGTATTGGGAAGGGAGCTGTCCAAATTGCTCCTTGAAATATTTGGCGAAGTACTTGGGATTGTTGAATCCCACCATATAAGCCACCTCGGTTATATTGTGATTGGTTTTTTCCAGTAGCTGTGCCGCCCTTTTCAATCGGATCTGCCGGATAAATTCGATGGGAGTCTGTCCGGTTAATGCCAGCACTTTTTTATACAGACTGGTTCGGCTCAACAAGAGCTCCTGGCGCAGATTGTCCACGTTGAAATCGGAATTGCCCATATTTTCTTCAATCACCGCCAGCGCCCGCTTGATAAATTGATCTTCCTCTTCCTCTTCTGGCACCGGCGCAGATGGATTCACTTCCACCAGTTTCTGATAAGTTTCCTTCACCACCAGCTGATAGTTCAGCAGGTTTCGGATTCTGGAAAGAAGGATATCATAATTGAAGGGCTTGGTGATATAGTCATTCGGTCCGGTTTCCAATGCTTTCAGCTGGGTATCCTCGCCACCCAGCGCGGTCAGCAGAATAATCGGGATATGCCGTGTACGGGCATCCTGCTTCATCTTACGGCAAAGTTCGATTCCCGATAGGAGAGGCATATTGATATCGCTCACCACCAGATCGGGATGTGAACTCAATACTTTTTTCCAGCCCTCCATTCCCTGCACCGCTTCGATGATGGTGAAATGTTCCTGTAAACTATTCCGCAGATAGGTGCGGAAATCATCATTATCCTCCACCAGCAGGATGGTGGGCTTTTTCAACACCTGGGGTTGTGCTGCATAAGAAAGGCTGGCCGCAGCGATGGGCGCCACCTGATCAGGGGGCCGGCGAATCGGTAACAACACCGTGAAACAGGTACCACGGGGTTCAACATCGCTGACTGTTATGGTTCCTCCATGTAGTTCCACAAATTCCCGTGTAATCGATAAACCAATTCCGCTTCCCTGGTTCAGGATATGTTCATGCGAACTTGTCTGATAAAAGCGTTCAAAAATCTTTTCATGCTGATCTTCGGGAATACCAATACCGGTGTCTTTCACCCGAATTTCCAGCCAGTCCTGAGGACGACCTGCCGCCAGTCCCACTTCCACGGTCACCTGTCCACGCTCCGGCGTAAACTTGAATGCATTGGACAAAAGATTAAACAGAATCCGCTCCAGCTTATCACGATCAAAATACATGAGAACCGGGGATGTCAGTCCCTGATACCGATATTCAATGGCCTTATTATTGGCCATGTCATTAAAGGAGGCCGCCACTTCCTGTATATACTGCACTATATCCGATTCGGTGGCATGCAATTTCAGTTCATTCTCCTGCAACCGGCGGAAATCCAGCAACTCGTTCACCATATTCAAGAGACGGCGCGCATTGCGATGAATCAGCTCAAACTGCGAGCGCATTTCACCCGCAGGCGTCTCCTTGATCAGCCGTTGTATGGGGATCATGATCAGCGAAATCGGCGTACGGAACTCATGACTCACATTTGTGAAGAATCGGGTCTTCATTTCATCCAACTCGCGGATCCGCTGGGCTTCCTGGCGCTCCACCTGCAATTGCATGCGCACCTGTTCGCGACGGATGATCTGCCGGCGCAGGAAATAAAATAACCCCGCCAATACCACCGTATATAACAGGTAGGCCCAACCGGTTTTCCAGAACGGCGGAGCGATCAGGATCTTCAAGGCCAGTCCCTGCTCATTCCATGTGCCATCATCATTCGAAACCTTTACCCGGAACACGTATTCACCGGGATCAATATTGGTATAGGTTGCTGTGCGGGTATTGCCATTGGGAATGATCCATTCCTTGTTGAATCCCTCCAGCATATAGGCATAACGCGTCTTGGCTGCATTGGAATAGCCAAGTGCTGCAAATTCAAAGGAAAAATCGTTCTGATTATGCGCCAGCCGAAGTATATCCACTTCAGATATGGAGCGCTCCAGCACTTTTCGGTTATTCACGGTCTCACCAACCGGTACCGAACGATTGAACAACTGAAAATCCGTCAGCACCACGGGCGGCGTACTATAAACCGATTTGATTTTTGAGGGATCAAAGAGATTAAATCCATAAGCTCCTCCAAATAACAACTCACCCGAGCGGGTTTTATAGGCGGCATAACGATTAAACTCGCGCCCCTGCAATCCTTCATGCTCTGTAAAATTGGTGCAGCGAATCATCCAGGGACGATCCGATGCTGCAATCACTTCAATTTTCGCAAGTCCCGATTTGGTACTGACCCAGAGATTATGCTGATTATCCTGCAGGATATCCAGTATGGTATTATCCGGCAATCCATCCTTGGCATAAAACGACATAAACTCGCTCTTTCCCCGGGGCAGCACATTCAGTCCGCGATGCGTGGCCACCCAAACATTTCCGTTATGATCTTCAAGAATGCCGTTGACGCTATTATAGCTGAGCCGGCTGTTTTCCGAGGTGTAATTGATAAAACGCCCACTGCTTTTGTCCAGCACATCAATGCCCCAGGATGTTCCAATCCATAAATTTCCCCTTGCATCCTCCGTGAGTGTGGTCACGTTATCATGATGCAGCGTATTGGGCACCGTCAAATTATGATGATAGAACTTGCCCGTCTTCCGGTCAAACCGATCCAGTCCCGAATTCAGCATGCCGACCCACAAATTGTGATTCCGGTCTTCATAAATGCTGAACACATTATTATCTGCAATGGAATGCGGATCATTTTCATCATGGCGGTAATGCGTGAATTTCGTTCCATCAAAGCAGTCGAGCCCACCCTGATAGGTTCCTATCCAAAGCTTATCCTGATGGTCCAGGCATAGCGATACAATCACATTATTCCCCAGCGAGTTCGGATTCGCCGGGTCATGCCGGTATTGTTTAAAACTGTTTTTCCTCCGGTCAAAATAGATCAGGCCTCCACCATTGGAGCCGATCCAGAGATTCCCCAACCTGTCTTCAACGAAAGCATTTACATCCTCAAAAGGCAGACTGGCCGGATCTGCAGGCCGATGCCTCACCAGCGGGAAGCGAATACTATTGCGGTCATAATAGGAGATACCCTTCTTATAGCTGCCCAGCCACATGATGCCCAGGTCATCGCGATACACTGAATACAATGCATTCTCCGCAATCGCAGTGGGATCACCTTCCTTGCTTCGAAACACCCGCACTTCATTTTTCTGCTTATTGATTATGTTCAACCCGCCGTGATCGGTGATCACCCAAATCTGTCCCTCCGGATCCTGCGCAATACCCGTTACCGTATTACTGCTCAGCGCCAGGGGCTTACTCTCCGTATTGATTAACTGTACGCTGTTTCGCTCGGTATGATAATAATAGACGCCCTGCGTGCTGCTTTTCTGGTACATCCAGATATCATCCTGGTTGTCGATAAACATCGTGAGCGGCTGATATCCTTTGACCGGTTGTTTTTGCAATATCTGTGTTTGCACCAGCCGCTTACCATGATCGGTATCCAGTTTTTCCAGCAGTCCGTTATAACGCACCACCCAGAGGTATTTTTTCGAATCAATACCCGCGCTGGTAATGGGATTGGGCGGACCCTTTTCGATTCTCGTATGGCGGATCTGCCGTACGGCTCCGTCGGATTTGTACTCATAAACCCCCGCATCTCCATACACAAAATAGAAGGTTTCGCCATCCTTAAGTATGGTTACCAGACCGTCCTTGGGTAAACCTTTCGAGAGCAGGTACAAGTCAGAGCGCCGGCTCACTTTTTCGGTCAGCGGATCATAGAGATTAAAGGTGCTCTGTGTGCGGATCCAGATAAGTTTTTCCGGTCCCTCAAAGATGGTGAACACCTGGTCATCGCCAATGGTGGCGCTATCCTGTTCATTGTGCCGGTATTTCTTGAAGGAATAACCATCGTAACGGTTGAGTCCGGCATTGGTGCCAAACCACATGAAACCCCGGTGATCTTTGTAAATGGAATTGATCTGATTGTTCGATAGACCCTGATTGATATCCAGTTGCGAAAAGCTATAGCTGGTTTCCTGACCGATTATCATAAACGGCCAACTCAATGCAACGATTATGGCAACCATCACTCTCATGCAGGCAATCGCAGTTGGTACTACAATATAGATTAAATTTATTTCATGTGTGGCGCCCGGGTTAAAATACAATGCTAATCAGGTGAAAACACTGCAACAAACAGGTTAAATAACGGTAAGATGGAGCAGCAAAACGGTAAGTTGGAACAGCGACTTTGCATTCTTTACATCGCAATGAGCCTCGATGGTTATATTGCCGGTCCGAACGATTCCATTGATTTTCTGTCGGTAGTGGAGCAGGAGGGCGAAGATTATGGTTATGCCGAATTCCAGAAAGAAGTGGATGTCCTGATCTGGGGGCGCCGCACCTATGACAAGTTTCTGAGTTTCGGCGTGGATTTTCCGCATCGCGACAAGAAATGTTATGTGGTGTCTTCTCCCGCACCGGGAGCGATGAAAACATCGGGTATGTGTCCAACGTGGTGCAGCTGGTACAACAACTCAAATCGCAACCGGGTAAACATATCTATTGCGATGGCGGTGGCGGAGTGGTGGCCACCCTCCTGAAAGCGAAACTCATCGATCGGTTAATCATCTCCGTTATACCCTGCCTGGTGGGCGACGGGATCCGGCTTTTCCGCGACGGGCGTCCGGAACAGGGCCTCAGTCTGCGTGAGGTGAAAACCTTTCCAACCGGACTCGTACAAATGCATTACGACTGCAAAAACGGATCGACATAATATGTATATTTAATACATGAATCGTCGCAACTTCGTAAAAAACAGTTCGCTGGCTATGGCCGGCTTAATGATCAATCCCATGGACGGACTATTGCAGGAACCCTATTTCGGACATGGTCCCAAGCGGTACAAAATCGATACCCGCTGGAGCCAGGCCGATGCTTCCGTGAACCCCGTCAACGATTGCCATGAAATGGTGCAGGACTCAAAGGGACGTATTATCCTCCTCACCAACGAAACCAAAAACAATGTGCTGATCTATGATCGCTCGGGCAAGCTCCTCAGTCATTGGGGCACGAGTTATCCGGGTGCGCATGGTCTCACGATTTTCAATGAGAACGGTACCGATGTACTCTTCATCTGCGATAATAACCGCCATCAGGTGATCAAAACCACTCTCGACGGCCGCGAACTGATGGTGCTGGACTACCCGAAGGAAGCGGGCATCTATTCCAAGGCCGAGGAGTATGTTCCCACCGAAACCACCATCGCGCCGAATGGCGATATCTATGTGGCCGATGGGTATGGTAAGGATTATATCCTCCACTACAATGCGAAGGGCGAGTTCCTCGGATATTTCGGCGGACGCGGATCCGAATCCAAACACCTCAAAAATGCACACGGTATCTGTTACGATGCGCGTGATAAGAAAAAGCCCTGCCTGATCGTGACTTCCCGCGAGGAGAATGCCTTCAAACGCTATGACCTCAAGGGCAACTATATTGATACGATTCCTCTGCCCGGCGCCTGGGTTTGCCGTCCGGTTATCAAAGGCGATTACATGTACGCGGCGGTGCTGCAATCAAGCGATCGTCCCTGGCAGTCATCCGGGTTTATCACCATTCTCGATAAAAACAATAAGGTGATTTCAAACCCCGGAGGCAGCACACCTACTTACAAGAACGGGGTGCTGCAGCCGCTCACTCAAACCAATCCCTTGTTCGCCTATCCGCATGATGTGTGCGTGGATGATGAGGAAAACATCTATGTGGCTCAGTGGAATTCGCGCAAGGTTTATCCCTACAAACTTAAGCCCATCGTATAAACAGAAGGATGCTTTAATAGCGATCTCTTTAGCGAGAGCAGCGGGGAAAAAGAAATACCCGTCGGACGAACCCGCGGGTATTTTTATGGGTGTTTCGTAATTCTGCAAGTTTGTCGCAGATCAACCTGGCTGCGGTTACAAACGCTTTTACAAGGTATATTAAAGCGCGGCGATCACCTGCTCGCCCATGGCAGCAGTTCCCAGGATCTTGTCTTTAGGCGTATTGGTATCAGCAATATCGCCGGTGCGATAGCCAGCTTTCAATACTTTATCAACCGCGTTGATCACTGCTTCAGATTCGGCTTTCAGTCCGAATGAAATATCCAGTAACAGGGCGGCCGACAGGATGGATGCCAGCGGGTTGGCCACTCCCTTACCGGTGATATCGTGTGCAGAACCGTGGATGGGTTCGTACACGCCGGTACCATCGCCTATGGAAGCGCTGGCCAGCATACCCATTGATCCGGCGATTTGGGATGCTTCGTCGGTAAGAATATCACCAAAGAGGTTGGCAGTTACCACTACATCGAAGCGGCGCGGATCCTTGATCAGCAGCATGGCTGTGGCATCCACAAACTGGTGTTCCACTTCCACATCAGGATATTCGGGGGCAATTTTCTGAATCACTTCTCTCCAGAGGCGGGAGGTTTCCAGTACGTTGGCCTTGTCTACCGAGCACAGTTTCTTGCGACGGGAGCGGGCCGCTTCAAATGCCTTGCGTGCTATGCGCTCCACTTCAAAGCGGCTGTATTCCGCCAGATCATAGGCGGTATCGCCTTCATGCTTGCGACCTTTCTCACCGAAATAAATATCGCCGGTCAGCTCGCGGAAGAAAAGAATATCGGCGCCGCGCAGAATCTCGGGCTTGATGCTGGATGCTTCCAGCAGTTCGTCGAACAGTTTAATGGGACGCAGATTCGCGTAGAGCCCCAGTTCCTTGCGCATTTTCAGCAGGCCCTGTTCCGGACGCACTTTGGCAGAGGGATCGTTATCGTATTTGGGATGTCCCACCGCACCAAACAACACGGCATCGGAAGCCTTCATTTTTGCCAGGGTTTCATCCGGCAGGGGCTGGCCCGTTGCTTCGATGGCAACATGGCCAATCAGCGCTTCATCGTACTCGAAATTGTGTCCGTATTTCGCTGCAATTGCTTCCAGCACTTTCTTACCTACTGCGGTAACTTCCTGTCCGATGCCATCGCCGGGCACCACTAATATTTTTTTATTCGCCATCTTGCAAAATTGATCGGATGTTATATTGTTCTTGTTCTTTTAATTACTGCTGATTTTTCAAATCAGATAAGGTTCAGCATTTTTTGGGTTGCCTTGATCGCCGATACGGTCTGATCACTGTCCAGTCCTCTGGTTTTAAACTCCCGGTTCGCCAGTCTCCAGGTGATTACGGTTTCGCAAAGGGCATCGGTTTTACCACCGGGCGGAATACGAACCGTATAATCGGTCAGCACCGGCAGTTCGATTTTTTTCTGTTTATAGATTTTCTTCAGCGCATTCATGAAGGCATCGTACTGTCCATCGCCCTGTGCCTGCTCCTCGAACAGTTCGCCCTCCAAACTGATCTTCAGCGTGGCGGAAGGTTTCAGGTTTTTGGCATGTGTCAGTACATAGTTTTCGATCTTCACCTTATCCTGGATGGTATTACTGTCAAGCACATCCGAAATGATATAGGGCAGATCGGCCTGGGTCACCACTTCCTTGCGGTCGCCCAGCTCAATGATGCGCTGCGTTACCTTCTTCAGATCGGCTTCCGACAACTGGATCCCCAGCTGCGCCAGGTTGTTTTCTATATTGGCCTTGCCACTGGTTTTGCCCAGTGCATATTTGCGCTGGCGACCAAAACGCTCGGGCATCAGGTCGCTGAAATAGAGTTTGTTTTTCTTATCGCCATCGGCATGGATTCCGGCCGTTTGCGTGAACACGTTTTCACCCACCACGGGTTTGTTCGACGGGATCCGCACGCCCGAAAAGGTTTCCACCAGCTTGCTCACGCTGTAAAGTGATTTTTCCGCCACATTGGTTTTAACGGTGGGCATGAAATCATTCAAAACGGCGATGGCACTCGCCAGGGGTGCATTCCCTGCGCGTTCGCCCATCCCGTTAATGGTAAGGTGCAAGCCGTGCGCCCCTGCCTTCACGGCCTCGAGCACATTGGCAGTGCCGAGATCGTAATCGTTATGGGCATGAAAATCGAAATGGATACCGGGATAACGATTAACTATAGACGAAACAAATTCGAATACTTCATCCGGTTTCAGTATACCCAGTGTATCGGGAAGCATGATTCGTTTAACCGGCTGCGTTACCAGAAAATCCAGGTACTCAAATACATATTCCGGCGAATGACGCATGCCATTGCTCCAGTCTTCGAGATAGATATTTGCTTCAATTCCCTTCTTGCGCGCCAGCTTCAGCACTTCGGCCACATCGGCAAAATGCTCTGAGGGTTTTTTCTTCAGCTGATGGGTGAGGTGGTTCAGTGAGCCCTTGGTGAGCAGGTTCATCACTTTGGCACCGGCCTGCTGCATCCATTGGATGCTGACATCGCCGTCAACAAAAGTAAGTACCTCCACCTTGTTCAGCAGTCCCTGCGACTTTGCCCATTTGGTGATTTTCTTCACCGCCTCAAACTCGCCTTCCGAAACGCGGGCCGATGCAATTTCGATGCGGTCCACTTTCACTTCGGTAAGCAATAACTGGGCAATAGTCAATTTCTCCGAGGCTGAAAAAGATACTCCACTGGTTTGTTCACCATCCCGCAGGGTGGTGTCCATGATCTCAACTGATCGCTTGGCGGGTGACATAGTAAGGGGTTACAGGAGAATTAGTACAGACTTTTGGCTGCGAATGCTTTGATTTCCTCTTTGATTGACTGCAGGTAATCGATATCATCGAATCCGTTCATCAGGTTATGTTTTTTATAACCGTTGATATCGAAGGATTCTGATTCACCCGTAGCCTTGATCGTGATGGTCTGATCCGGCAGGTTTACTTCCAGCTCGGTATTCGGATCCGCTTCAATGGCCTTGAAAATTTTATCCAGGTATTCCGGACTCACGGTCACGGGCAGAATGCCCACGTTCAGTGAGTTGTTCTTGAAGATGTCGGCGAAAAAGCTCGATACCACACAACGGAAACCGTAGTCGTAAATAGCCCAGGCAGCGTGTTCGCGGCTGCTACCGCTACCGAAGTTTTTGCCGGCTACCAGGATTTTTCCCTTGTAAAGCGGGTTGTTCAACACGAAATCCTTCTTGGGAGTGTTATCGGCATTGTACCGCCAGTCGCGGAACAGGTTATCACCAAAGCCCTTGCGCTCGGTGGCTTTCAGAAAGCGCGCCGGGATGATCTGGTCGGTATCAACGTTCTCGATGGGCATCGGAACCGCAGTGGAAGTGAGTACAGTAAATTTATCGTAAGCCATTTGTTGTCTAAGAATTTAAAGTTGAAAAAGAACAAACCCGAACATCACCAGCAGCACCGGCAATGATCGTAACGAACTTAAAGCAGCTCGCGGGGATCGGTTACCACTCCGGTTACGGCTGCCGCAGCAGCTACCAGCGGACTGGCCAGCAGGGTGCGGGCACCCGGACCCTGGCGTCCCTCGAAGTTCCGGTTGCTCGTGCTCACGGCGTATTTGCCAGCCGGAATTTTGTCGTCGTTCATAGCCAGACAGGCAGAGCATCCGGGCTGGCGGAGCTGGAATCCGGCTTCCGTCAGGATATCGAGAATGCCTTCTTCCCTGATTTGCTTTTCAACAATATGCGAACCGGGCACGATCCAGGCTGTCACATGATCGGCCTTTTTGCGTCCCTTCACGATAGAGGCAAAAGCGCGGAAGTCTTCGATTCGTCCGTTTGTACAGGATCCGATGAATACATAATCCACTTTTTTGCCCAGCATGGGTTCAGCTTCCCTGAAGCCCATATAGGAAAGTGATTTTTCGTAAGTGGCTTTACCCGATCCGTCTTCGGCAACCGGGATGGTTTTGGTGATGCCGATACCCATTCCCGGGTTGGTTCCGTAAGTGATCATCGGCTCGATATCATCGGCGTTGAACACATACTCCTTATCGAAGCTGGCACCTTCATCGGTTTTCAGCGTTTTCCAGTAAGCCAGTGCCTTATCCCAGGCTTCACCTTTGGGCGCTTTTTCGCGACCCTGAATATAGTTGATGGTGGTTTCATCGGGAGCAATCATGCCACCGCGTGCACCCATCTCGATACTCATATTACAAACCGTCATGCGGCCTTCCATGCTCATTTGCTCGAACACTTCACCGGCATATTCAACGAAATATCCGGTAGCACCTGCTGCAGTAAGCTGAGAGATGATATAAAGCACCACGTCCTTGGGAAGAACTCCCTTGCCCAGCTTACCATTTACGGTAATGCGCATGGTCTTGGGACGCGGTTGCATAATGCATTGCGAACTGAGCACCATTTCCACCTCAGAAGTTCCGATACCAAACGCAATAGCTCCAAAGGCGCCGTGCGTGGAAGTATGACTGTCGCCGCACACGATGGTCATGCCCGGAAGGGTGATCCCGTTTTCCGGTCCCACTACGTGTACAATTCCGTTTTTCGGGTTTCCTAATCCCCAATGCGATATGCCGTATTTGGCAGTGTTGGTTTCCAGCATTTTCAACTGGTTGGCGCTCAGCGGATCGGCCACCGGCAGGTGCTGATTAATGGTTGGGGTATTGTGATCTGCTGTAGCAAAGGTTTTTTCAGGAAACAGAACGGATAGGCCACGCGATTCCAGTCCAAGAAATGCAACCGGGGAAGTCACTTCATGGATAAAATGCCGGTCGATCAATAAAACATCCGGACCATCGGGAATACTTCTCACCACATGGGCATCCCACACTTTCGCAAACAGGGTCTTTGGGCTCGTGCTCATTTTTCAAAAATTATAATAGAACCGCTAATTTCTTAAAAAACGACCAAATTCCCTATAAATAACTTGGCTATTATTGAAGATATGACCCCTTTAACTAGAAATTTATTCGATTTGTGTACTAACTATCATTCGTTTTTTTCAACTGGGGAGTTTTGAGTGCTTATTTGCGCATGTAGGACCTGCGTGAATGGGTCAAAACGATGCTTACCTGGAAGCGTCCGAGCCGGTCTTCGGGCGCATTGCCCAGTTCCTGTCCCTCGCGCGAGCGCCATTCCCGGTCCTGGAAACTGCCCACATAAGCGGCCTGCAGACCGATGGAAGCACCTCCGTCATGGGGGGCAAACAGATTTACTCCCAATCCCACTTTATAGTTGAAAAACGAGTTCGTAAAAGCGATGGGAGAGATGGCCGGCTGCACCAGCGGGTTCTGGATTACTTCGTTGAAACTGAGATTGGACACATCGCGGAAGAACTTGGCCTGGTACCATTCGTATCCGAGTCCCACAAGCGGATAAAACATCACCCGTTCCGCCGCTACCAGATCATATCCGATATCGGCCCCTACCCCAATAAAGCGTACGGTGCTGCTCCGGCGCTGGCGGTCACCGCTCATGGTGCTGCCCAGCCCGAGGTTTATCATCGATATAAAGCGGTTTCTTTCCTTCATGAATCCGAGGTGCAGCAGGGCTGTGTAATCGCGGAGCGTCCGATAGGCATTGTTGTTATCGATGCGGCTGTTGAGTCCGTCGAATTCCTGCAGTCCGCCGCCGATGGAAAGGGTACTCATGGAAAGGGTGCG
>DATCJQ010000238.1:0-1663 GCA_036562745.1 Flavihumibacter sp. | reverse complement strand
CGCCATATTGCGGGTGCCGGCAGCATTCATAAAGGCGGTATTTCCCTCTTTGTCGGCTTTGTTGATATCAACTCCTTTGCTGAGGAAATAGTCAATGATCGCCTCCTGATTGGGTTTGCGAACCAGCGCGTGTAATACGTTTTCTCCATTTTCATTGGTGGCGTCAGCCGGAATTTTGATCTCCTCCACCAGGTACTGGTATGCTTCCAGATTTACGGAAGATCCGCGTGATCCCTGTGCAGCGATGAGCAGCGCCTGGTTGGTCGGTTTCACTCCTTTGGCAAGCAGTTTTTTCAGCAGATTGATATTCCCGGAACGGGCTGCATAATCGAAGGCTGTGCGACCCAGATCGTCTTTGTCCTTGTAGGAGAGCCCCTTGCTCACGAGGTAATCGGCCAGCTTCAGATCCTTGTCATTGGCAATGGACAGGAGCAGCAGGTTGGCACCATTCTGATATTTCTGTTTGGGATTGATTCCTGCTTTGAAGAAAGCTTCATACACTTCCGGATTCGCCTGGCTGCTGCCCGCACCAAATACAACCGGAATGGTGCCGCGATCGTCGCCAAAGTTCACATCGGCTCCTTTTTCAATCAGATAGTTTACCACTTCGGCATTTCCCCGCATGGCAGCCCAGTGCAGGTAGGTGCGTCCGTCGTGTGTTTTCTTGTTCACACTGTTACCCGGCTGTTCGATCAGGTATTTGATGCTTTCCACCGGCGCATCGTTGTTGATGGCCAGACTCACCACATCATAGTTCGCCCTGTTGGCGGCAGATGGACTATTGCCTTTGGCGATTTCAGCCTTAACGGCTTCCAGTCCCGGTTTGCCTTTCCAAAAGTCCGGACTCAGCATTGTATTACTCTGTGCTGCTCCCCAAAAAGGCACGGCCAGCAAAGCAGCGAAAAGAAGTCGTCTCATTACGGTTTAAATTTAGTAACAGTAGTTGCGAAAGTATTACCACATTCGCCAGCTTTTGTTACGAAATGCGAAACTTTTCGCTTAAACCGTTGAGTACGACTTCTCTGGCAATAAGTGCCGGTCTTATATCACACCGCCCATATAGGGATCGGTAATGCCAGGCCGACCGGTCTCCACATGACCCGCATAACGGGTTTCGAAGGTTTTGCTGTTATTAATTCTGATACTCAGATCGTACCACTGGCTCGATTTGCTCAGATCTATGGGCAGTGACAAAACCTTGCCCGCTCCGATGGTTTTGCTAATAGAACCAGTCTTATACGCATTATCGGTAATTGTAATAGAAAGCGATTTGGAAGAGCGGTTCCGCAACATCAGCACGATATTTCCGGTAACGGTGTGCTTGCTGGCGCCCTCTTCGTAATTCAGCACGGTATCCAGTTCGGGGTCCTTCGCATTGCCTTTGAAGGCCCGGTAGAATCCGTTCGGACCATAAATTTCGAGGTGAAAATTGCCCCTGGCATCCAGGGGGAAGCTGTCTTCCAGCTTGTCGCCGGGCAGCACCACGTAGTTGCGGGGCGCTTCACCGGTATGCGGCGTATAGGCAATATAGGGCACCCCGGCGGTTTCGGCACCGAACACATCCTTACGGCTCTCGAACTGTACCTGCAGTCCGGATTTCTGACGACTGTACTCCACGTGCATCTGGTAGGGAATGGGGTTGGCCGGACGGGTACCTTTTTCC
>DATCJQ010000234.1:0-3746 GCA_036562745.1 Flavihumibacter sp. | reverse complement strand
TCAGGATTTCTCTGCAATACCATTCCTGGCGCGGCAGGTGGAAAGGTCCCTTGAACATATTACCCTTGGCCGTTTGCGCAATGCTGCCATCGCGATGCAGGTATCCAAACCATTCGCCCTGTTCCTTATCATGAAAATGCGAATAGGCATAATCGTGAATCTGCCGGTGCCATTGAGCATATTTTTCCTCTCCCGTAAGCAGGTAAGCCAGCAGGGTGGCGATAATGGTTTCATTTTGCGGCCACCAGAATTTCATATCCTGCCAATATTCCTGCACGGGTTTGTTATACACATCGCGGAAATAGAGGATGCCGCCATGTTCCCTATCCCATCCTCTCTCCCACATATAATCGAGCATGGAACAGCCGAGTTTAATCAGGGCGGGATCATTGTTCCGGTGCATGGCTTCGTGCAGGATAAACCAGGCCCCCTCGATGGCATGTCCCGGGTTCAGGGTGCGACCGTCAATATGATCAATGATCGACCCGTCGGGTGCCACCTGTTCCATCACGCAGCGGATATCATGTTTCACAAATTTCTCTTCGATCTGGCGGATCCACTTGTCGATCCATTCGTCGCAGCGCGGATCCCCAATCGTGGCCCGCAGTTGCTGCGCGGTGTTCAGCATAATCATGGGCACGCCAATTCCGATAGCGGGACGTGTATCCGTGAATTTGGGTTCCAGCAATCCTGGTTCCGTGGCATAACGGATACAGTTGCCAAAGAGCTCGCGTGCCTTCTCAGCGGCCGACTGATCTCCGCTGGCCTGCGCGTATGCAGCGGCGGCGATCACGGCAAAGGTTTCGGAAAAGAAATAACGTCGCTTTCGAATTGGACGACCATCGCGGGTTACATGGAAAAACATGCGGCCATCGGTATCGAAGCAATGCTTCATCAGGAATTCATAACCGAGCTTGGCACCTTCCAGCCATTCGGGTTTATGTTCCACCGTATTGTAGAGGGTGGCCAGTAACCAGGTGGCTCTTCCCTGGATCCATACCGCTTTATCGTCGTCGATCAGGGATCCGTCGGCATCGCGCATTAACAGGAAACCGCCATGTTCGTAATCATATGAACGGGGAAACCAAAATGGAACCGTATCGTTTAATAATTGGTTCGAATAAAAATCAAGGTATTGCCCGAGTTCGCGGGAGCTGTATCCCTTTGATTCAAAATCTGGACTATGCTGCATAATCAATGGTCTTTGGTCGTAGGAAAAAGAGTTGTATCAGGAGTACGATAATAACAATGGCGGCGAGCCAGGCAAAACTCACACTCAGATTGCCTTCATCGCTGAACTTGCCCAGAAGATCGGTGATCAGCGCCCCGGAGAAAATGCCGGTAAGATTCATCAGTCCGTAGCCGGTAGCGCGGTACTTCGAGGGCACCAGCTGACAGAGTATGGGCATATTGTTGGCGTCGAACAATCCGAATCCAAATCCGAAACAGAATGCTGCCAGGAGAATGGCTGCCAGCGAGGTGCCGAACCCGATTAATATCAGGGCCGGAATGGTGAGTGCCAGGCCGATGGCGCTGGTGAATACGCGGCCTCTGGTATTTTTTTGCACCCATCGGTCAGAAATGAATCCGCCTATCAATACCCCTATCAGGGAGGAACCGGAGGTGGTGATGGTTGCCATGGGGCCTGCGGTGGCCATATCGATGCCCAATGTTTCAGAGAACAGGGTGGGCAGCCAGTTTTTCACCGCCCATCCCGGTAAACTGGGAATGGTGAAATATAACAGCAGGATCCAGAAAGAAGGATTGCTGAAAAGGAAACGGATTCCCTCCAGGGCACTTGCTTTTTTGGCGGTAACCAAGGCGCTTGGTCCCCGTAAACCTGCTTCGGGTGAGTCTGCCTGCCTGCCGGATTGTTTCGGCTGACCGAATCCCGAACTTTTTGATTCGCGCAGGAAGAGGATCAGCACGATGGAATACACCATGCCAATGAGGCCAAAACTCATGAAGGTCGATTGCCAGGAAAGGCTTGCCGCCATGGTGGCTCCGAATCCGCCAAGGGCCTGTCCCATATACAAACCGGTCATATGAATGCCAATAGCGAGTGACCGTGTCTTTCCGGTATGATAATCGGCTATCAGGGAAAGTCCGGCAGGAATATAAAGGGCTTCACTAACGCCCATGATTGCACGAAGCCAGTACAGCTGATAAAAGCTGGTGGTGAAGCCCATGGCGAAGGTTACGCCCGACCACACAAAAAGACTTCCGACGATCAGCCATTTGCGGTTGGTGCGGTCGGCAATCATACCGGCAACGGGACTCATCAGACCATAGATCCAGAGGAAAATGGCCATTAGTATACCGAAGTTTTCTGCTGATTTCAGTTCGGCAATATCGATTTGCATGGAGGGCCGCATGGTGGACAGCATCTGCCGATCCATATAGTTCAGCAGGGCTACCAGCCAGAGCAGGGCCACCACCACCCAGGGATATTTTTTATTTGGCATTCGCGTAATTCGTTGGTTGGTTTATTGAATATCGGGTTGAGTCGGTTCGGTCCCGAGTTGGGCCTGTTGAATAAATGGTGAACGTACACCGGCTCTGATTTCTCCACTGGGCAGGAAGATCCGGTTCTTCCAGATCAAAGCCTGACTGGTTACCGGCGCCTCAAAGGGCAGGATGCCCGCACCTGTCCAGGTATTTTCGGTTAAGGATAACTGATAGATCGTTCGCTGAAATCCCGGGTGATTTCTCAATAACTGATTTTTCTGCTCCACCAGTTCGGCGCGTTGGGTACTGTCTTCGGCACGGGAGATTTGTCCCAACAGCGCTTCCACCCTGCTGAAAGTACGCCCATCATCGCCTCCGAAAAGCAGGATGCGCTGGTCTTCCGTCGTTACTGCCAGGGCAGCAGAGAGGGCAACCGGCAAGGCCGGGCCTTCTTTCCAGGAATCCGATTGCAGATCGTAAATGCTGCAATGTTTGTACAATTCGCTGGTATCGGCATCGGTTTTTCGCCGTCCGCCAATCAGCACCAGCTCCGGTTTGTTCTGATTGTTTCTGAACTGGAGGCAGGCATGCGATACGGCATAGGGAACCGGACTCAGTTCCTTCCATCCCCCTGCGGTATCATCGAGGTTTAGGGTATAGATTCGGTTACTCACGCCCGAAACGGATTCTCCGCCGGCGACATAAAGATGGTTTTGGTAAGCACAGGCCGCTGCATTGGTAAGGGCTTGCGGCAAATCGGGTAAGCGGGATAACAGCAGGCTGTCATCCTGGTTTTTCAACAACCACACCCGGGAGGAAAGCCCTCCCGGTCCCTCCCCTCCTGCATAAACAATGCCGTCCCGGGTGGAAATGGAGGCACCATAAGCAGTGGGTTCGGGTATCGTGGTCGTTTTAATGAAATGCAGTCCTTCTTTCTCATCAATGGTATAATGATGAAGCAGACTGTGATAGACTTTGGCTCCCCCCTCCCAGGGTAATCCACCCGGGAAATTGGCGCCGCCGCCTATGAATAATTGGTTCTGGTGGATACCCACCAGCGGACCCGCCAACCCGATGGCCGGCTCACCGGAGGCATCAGGTAAACGGACCGGTGATTTCCATTCAACAGAAGCCGGTGTTGTTTGATCGAGACAACCGGAGAGCGGCCAGCTTAAACTCATGTAAAGTATCAGGTTGGTGAATCGCATCTTGTTTAATTAACTATCCTGCCATAACAGCCCGGCAGGTTGATTTGAACTTGTCAAATTCTAATTGATCGAGGTCGCGGTTAAAGGCTT
>DATCJQ010000225.1:0-2553 GCA_036562745.1 Flavihumibacter sp. | reverse complement strand
CCTGTCTTTAAACTGAATTGCTCTTCCCCGGAACTGAACATAGGCTTTCACCTTATTACCTTCCTTCAGGAATTCCTCGGCGTGTTTTGCCTTGAAATTGAAGTCGTGATCATCGGTATTGGGAGTGAAGCGAATTTCCTTTACCTCGCTCTGCTTGGCTTTCGCCTTCATTTCCTTTTCCTTCTTCTTCTTCTCGTAAAGGAATTTGTTATAGTCGATCACCCGACATACGGGAGGATCGGCATTGGGTGAAATTTCAACCAAATCGAGGCCCTGATCCTGCGCGATGCGCATAGCCTCCTGAATTGAGTAGACACCTACTTCAACATTATCCCCAACCAGACGCACCTGAGGTACGCGAATCATCTGGTTGGTCCTGTGTTCCTGTTGTTGTTCTTTTTTGAACCTGGGATTAAAAGCCCCTCTTGGAGGCCTGGGTGGAAATGCCATTTAGTTATTTTGATTATACAATTTACGCCCCGAAAATAATCCATTTTTTATTCTCCGCTACTGCGTTCCTTAATTTCCCGTGAAATGACGGTCACAAATTCGTCTACCGGCATGGATCCGGCATCGCCCTTACCCTGGCGACGGATAGACACTTTGCCCTCACTGGCTTCTTTTTCACCCACTACCAGCATATACGGTACTTTCAGCAGCTCGGTATCGCGGATTTTCTTGCCGATTTTTTCGTTCCGGTCGTCGATCGAAACCCGAACACCGGCAGCCCTGAGTTTCTTTTTCACTTCGTGGGCATAGTCCATGAACTTGTCGCTGATCGGCAGGATTTTCACCTGTTGCGGACTCAGCCATACCGGCAGTTTCCCGGCATAGTGTTCCAGCAGGAAGCCGATAAACCGTTCGTGGGTACCCAGTGGCGCCCGGTGAATGATCAGGGGCGTATCGTGATTATTATCCGCGGTGGTATAACTGAGTTTGAAAGAACGTCCCTGTGAAAAATCCACCTGGTTGGTAGCCAGTGTGAATTCGCGACCGATCACACTCCATATCTGCACATCAATTTTCGGACCATAGAAAGCTGCCTCGTCCTGAACTTCCACGAAGGGAATCTTCGAGTCGATCAATACCTGACGAACCATGGCTTCGGTTTCCTTCCAGAGCTCGGGTTCGTTTACGTATTTCTTACCCAATTTTTCGGGCGAATGCAGACTCAGTCGCATTACATATTTATCGATACCGAAGATTCTGAAATATTTCAGGTACATCTCGTTTACGGCACGGAACTCTTCTTCGAACTGATCCTTAGTACAGTAAATATGCGCATCGTTCATATGTAAACAGCGCACACGCATCAGGCCAAACAATTCTCCACTTTGTTCATAACGGTAAACGGTACCATATTCGGCTATACGATAGGGTAAGTCGCGATAGCTTTTGGGCTCCGCCGCGAAAATTTTGTGGTGATGCGGACAGTTCATCGCACGCAGATAGTATTTCTCCCCTTCAATTTCCATAGCGGGATACATACTGTCGGCATAATAAGGAAGGTGACCGCTGGTAAGGTACATGCTTTCCTTGGCGATATGCGGGGTCACCACGCGGTGATAGCCGGCGGCTTCCTCGGTTTCCTTGGCCAGTTTTTCCAGTTCCTCAATCATAACGGTACCATTGGGCAACCACATGATCAGCCCCTGTCCCACATCATCGTCCATGGTATAGATACCGAGTTCCTTACCCAGTTTGCGGTGATCGCGTTTTTTCGCTTCTTCCAGCATGGCCAGGTACTCATCGAGTTCCTTCTTGCTCGGGAAGCTCACACCATATACGCGGGTAAGCATTTTGTTTTTTTCGTCGCCCTTCCAGTACGCACCGGCAATATTGGTGAGTTTAATCGCCTTGATATAACCGGTATGCGGGATATGCGGACCGCGGCAGAGATCGGTGAAATTGCCCTGTGAATAGAACGTGATCTCCCCGTCCTGCAGGTTTTGCAGCAGGTCCAGTTTATATTGATCGCCTTTTTCCTGGAAATAGGCGATGGCATCGGCTTTGGAAATTTCTTTCCGGATATAGGGATTGTTCTGTTTGGCCAGTTCAGCCATCCGCTCTTCAATGGCGCGGAGATCTTCCTCCGTCATGGAGCGGTCACCCAGATCAATATCGTAATAGAATCCGTTTTCTACGGGAGGTCCCACCCAGAACTTCACGCCGGGAAAGCGTTCTTCAATCGCTTCCGCCATCAGGTGGGCCGTTGAGTGCCAGAAGGTGCTTTTCGCATCTTTTTCTTCCCAGGTGAGGAATTTAATGGTTGCATCTTCGTAAATGGGTCGGTTCAGATCCCATACCTGGCCATTCACTGAGGCAGCCAGGATCTTGCGGGCTAATCCTTCGCTGATGGACTTCGCGATGTCGAGGGAGGAACTGCCTGCTTCATATTCGCGCTGCGCTCCGTCCGGAAAACTAATCTTAATCATTTGGTTCGCTGTTTTACCTTCGCAACTCCTACGAATGAGTTGGAAGGAGGCAAAATTAACGAACTATTGCCACAATAACTGGTTGAGCGGTATAATATTGCGGTACCTTTTTTCTTAA
>DATCJQ010000223.1:0-1948 GCA_036562745.1 Flavihumibacter sp. | reverse complement strand
CTACCTCACTGGCAGCACTTCGCAATGGGCAGACAGTCATCCTGACCGAAGAAACCGACTGGATAGGAGGACAACTCACCCAACAGGCGGTTCCGCCCGATGAACACCAGTGGATCGAAACGCATGGGGCCCCGGCTTCTTACCGGCAGTTCCGTAAGATGGTGAGAGATTATTATAAACAACATTATCCGCTTACCACGGACGCCCGTCGGCGCGAGTTTCTGAATCCCGGCGATGGAGCCGTGTCGCGACTCTGTCATGAACCGCGGGTGGCCCTGGCCGTTCTAAACTCGATGCTGGCTCCTTATATCAGTAATGGGCGGCTCGTTTTGCTCACCGGGTGGAGGGCTGTGAAAGCCGATAAAAGTGGAAATCGCATACTCACGCTCGAGGTAACGAATAGGTTTGACGAGGCCCTGCATCTGAGAGCGCCATTCTTTGCAGATGCCACCGAACTCGGAGATCTCCTTCCGATTACGGGTACTGCTTACCGTAAGGGAACCGAGTCCCGTTCCGAAACCGGCGAAATGCATGCGCCCGAGTTGGCTGATCCCTCGAATAACCAGTCCTTCACGGTTTGCTTCGCGATGGATTATGTGCCCGGTAGGAATTTTGTAAGTAAGCCTCCGGCTGAATATAATTTCTGGAAGAATCATGTGCCCGATCTCAAACCTGCCTGGTCGGGACGTTTGCTCGATCTCAGCTATTCTGATCCGCGCACGCTCCGGCCCAAACAATTGGGCTTTGATCCCACTGGAAAACCAACAGGTCAGATGCTCAATCTTTGGCTCTATCGACGCCTGATCCATGCGGGCAATTTTGAACCCGGATTTTATGATGGCGATATCACGTTGGTGAACTGGCCCCAGAACGATTATATGCTCGGGGATATCATCGATATACCGAGGGCCGATTTCGACCGGCATGTTGAGCGTGCCGGACAACTGAGCCTCTCGCTCTTTCACTGGCTGCAGACAGAAGCTCCCCGCCCCGATGGGGGTAAAGGCTGGCCGGGACTGCGGCTCCGCCCCGATATCACGGGCACTCCAACGGGATTGGCGAAATATCCTTATATCCGCGAGTCGCGGCGCATTAAGGCGCAGTTTACCGTGCTCGAGGAGCATGTGGGAAAGGACCAGCGTGCAAAAATCACGGGCGATTCCAATCCTGTTGCCGCGAGTTTTTATGACAGCGTGGGAATCGGTTATTACCATATCGATCTGCACCCATCCAGTAACAAAGTGAACTATGTGGATTTTCCCTCCCTGCCTTTTCAGATACCGTTGGGAGCGCTTTTACCCGAAAAGACTGAGAACCTTCTGCCTGCGAATAAAAATATCGGCACCACGCATATCACCAATGGCTGTTATAGACTGCATCCTGTAGAATGGAGTATCGGCGAGGCGGTGGGCTGCCTGATCAGTTATGCTAAGAAACATGGCTTGCGCCCGGCGGAGGTTCGCGCCAATCGGCAGCATTTACGCAGGTTCCAGGATTTCCTGCTGACGCAGGGAATTGAGCTCGCCTGGCCGGGAAGCAATTAATCCGTTTTGTATTTGCGTAGCCAGGACCGGATCAGCTGTCCCCATGGTGAAAGATCCGCTTCCTTCCAATTTCCCTCGGATGCCGCACTTGGGTAAAGCACCGAGCAGGTTTCCTTTTTATCTGACACCGACCAGCATACCCAGCTGATCCGGTTTTTCTCAGACCAATCGATCCATTTTTTCCATTCAGCTTCATCAATGAGACCGTCCCCTGTTGCTTCCATCGCGGCACACTCCGAAATAAACAGCGGGATGCCCTTACTCAGCGCGTAATCTCCCCGTTTCCGCAGCGATTCGCGATGCGTGGCAGCATAAAAATGCAGGCTGTACATGATATGGTCGAAACCGGTAATCGGATCGTTTGCAACTATATGAAGGTCCTGGTCCCAATGCGGACTCCCAAC
>DATCJQ010000323.1:0-2408 GCA_036562745.1 Flavihumibacter sp. | reverse complement strand
GTCTATCATATAATCCTGTCCCTTCATCGTTTTAATATACTGAACTCGTTCCCTGGTATAGAAGTAGGCCACCGACTCCATGGGCACGGAAACCATTCTGGCACCGAGCCTGGCCAGGAAGCGCGATTTATACTGTCCGTTCCGGTTCAGTAATGAGCAGGAAATCATATCCAGCAGGGGACCGGGCTCCCGATAATGTTTTTTGTACTTCATCAGCGCTTCCCAGAGTTCTTCTTTGGTAATAGGCTTGAGCAGGTAATCCACACTCAGCTGCTTGAATGCCTTGATCGCATGCTGTTCATAAGCCGTGGTGAAGATCACCGGAATATTGACATCGAGCTGTTCGAAAATTTCGAAAATGTCGCCATCGCCCAGTTCGATGTCTACAAAAAGCAGATCCACCGATTGTTCTTTTTCCAGAAACTCCATGGTGGAAGCAACACTGTCGAGGGTTTTAACCACCTGAATCTGGCAGTCCAACTCTTCAATCAGTTGCTGGAGATGCAACCGTGCTAATTGTTCGTCTTCGATAATGGCAACATTCATGATACTAAATTTTGAACGCCGGCCCGGGGCAGCCAGTTAATATGATCAGATACATCCAGTATCACATTATTTCGTACAAGCGGCACCGTTACAGTATAATACTCAGCATCCTCCACCACAGACGGCACCGGCAACTGCAACAGGATGAATTTTTTCTTGAGATGAATCAGGCCTTTTCCGGATTGGTTGGTCCGTTTTTTCCGCTGCAGATTATTGCGCACCACAATACTTTCCCGTTTGGCATCAAATTCCATGGTGATCTTCAATGGGCGATTGGTGGACACGATATTGTGCTTGATGGCATTCTCCACCAGCAATTGCAGGCTGAGCGGAGGAATGCAATAATTTTCCAACGCGTCCAGTTCCTCGGGGAAATGAATGCTCAGTCCCTCCGGATAACGGGTTTTAAACAGGTAATAATAGGCAATGGTGAAATCAATTTCCTCCTGCACCGGTACCACCGTTTTTTCATTGGCATTCAGAAAATAGCGGTATACAAATGCCAGCTCCTCCGTAAAACGCACAGCCCTGTTCCGGTCCTGCGGAATCAGGGCTATCAGCGTGTTCAGTGTATTAAACAGAAAATGCGGCTGGATCTGCACCTTCAGCGAATCATACTGCATCTGCAGGTTAAGCCGTTTCAACTGTTCTGCCTGCCGTTCAGTACGCCCTCTTTCATAGGCGGCGAAAAAGCATTCGTAGAATACCACCTGCAGGAAAACGAAAATCAGGCTCACCCGGAAATTGATCAGATAAATCGACCAGTCGGGCAGTTTATTGCTGGTCCAGAAATCAGTAAGCGTATCCACCTGAATGCGCCCCGCTTCCACAAAAAAGGCAAAGGGAATCAGGATGGCTGCGTTTACGCATTTCCGTTTGATATTGTTTACATATCCCCATTTACGATAGGTACGCATCAGTACCCAGCGGGTCGGCTCCCATTGCGTTAATACAAAAAGCAGGGTGGTGAAGATGGTTTTTGCAACCAGATGGGGCGTATCCGGTATGGATACCAGCAGTTCCACCATAAAAAAACTATAGTGGACTACGGCAAAGATTATCGCCCCGATGATTCTGATTCTACGATCGTTCATGACCAGCAATTGCGACCGTAAAACTATTTAAGAATCCCCGGCTAAGGCTTACCGCTTGTGTGAGAAACCGGCGCTTACGGCAGGTATTTGGGACCGTTAGTTGATTAACTTATCATGATTACCCGCCCAATCTTACCAGTTGCCCATATGTTCAGGAACCACACGCTCCAGCGTAGTTTTGTCGATTTCCTTCTGTCTCCAGTCGGGATCATATTTCACGAACCAGCTTAACCAGAGCGATCGCGATAATCGCATGAAGATGGGCTGCATCGCCAGCAATAATACGGCATTGGTGATACCCCAATATAAAACACGGTAGTCTCCATCCTGTAAGGAGAATCCGATTAAAACCCACCAGGCTATAAATGTGGCAACAGAAAATGCTACGGTAAGAGCGTAGCTAACATAAGCCGTTCCATAGTAAAATCCAACCTCGATTTCTGTAGGCTGACCGCAAACCGGACAGCGTTCATTCATCTTCAGAATCTTTCCGAATTGATAGGGATTGGATGATTCGAATATTTTTCCTTCCCGGCAACGCGGACAACGGTTGCTTAAAACGGTTGGCAGATAACCGGGAGTTTTTGATGATTGATCCATAACCTTTCCATTTTCTGCAAAGTTACCGTTTGCATATGGATTGGGAGGTGACTAAAATCACCTTTTCGGATCTTAAAGGACTTTTTCCATCTGCATACTGCGGGATCCTTTGATTAGGATATAAGCATTTTTTAATGCGTCCTTATTTTGATCCGCCAGCCAGTCGTG
>DATCJQ010000318.1:0-1724 GCA_036562745.1 Flavihumibacter sp. | reverse complement strand
GGATAATCTCCGTCGATTTCAATGCCGTTCAGCGTGAGGGTAGGCTCCATCGGCACCGCCCGTCCCAATGAATCAGCCCCATGTATGGCCACCAGGCGATGCTGTTTATCCGGGGGAAGATAAAACCAGGTATCCTTCATGCCCAGGGGTTCAAAGATCCGCGTGCGCAGGAAATCGGCCAGGGACAGTTGGCTCACCACTTCAATTACACGTCCCAGCACGTCTGAATTCAATCCGTAAAGAAATTTTTCTCCGGGCTGATGTTCCAACGGGAGGGTTGCCAGTTTTTCGACCTCCTCGGCCAGTATCCGGTTGGGCAGTCCCAACATGGCCGATAAGCCCGCTTTCATGGCGATAGCCTGGTAGGTTTTGCTGCCGATCTGCGGATACCCGATTCCCGATGTATGCGTCAACAAGTGACGAATGGTTATCGGTTTGTTTGCCGGTTTGGTGGTGTAGGTACTGTCTTTTTCATTGAACTGATCCAGCACCTGCGTTTTCGCAAAGGCAGGGATGTATTTTGAAAGCGGATCATCGAGCAGGAGCTTGCCTTCTTCAAACAAAATCATGATTCCAACGCTGGTTATCGCTTTGGTTTGTGAGGCAATCCTGAAAATATGGTCGGTGCGGATTTTCTCTTTGGTGCGGAGATCGCTGAAACCAAATCCCTTGTGGTAAACTATGGCACCATCCTTGATCACAATAGCGGTAGCACCGGCAATCCATCCTTTCTCAACATATTCCTGCAATAACCGGTCGATCCGGTTACTGCGTTCGGCGGAAATGCTTTTCTGTGCGGATGCAACCGGCAGTCCCTTAACGGCCGTTCCGGATGTGGTGGCTTTGGGTTGGGCCAGGAGTAATTGCGTGGCAAGCAACAGACCAAAGAGCAGGACCTTATTCATAAACAGGGGTTTGGTAAAAAAAGGTACAATTATTTTTCGATAAGTTAACTTTGTCAAAATACGCTGAATGATAGTTTTAGAGCATACACTGGTGAGTGATGAAGTGCTGGAAGAGCAGTTTGTCTGTGACCTGTCGAAATGTAAGGGAGGATGTTGTGAGGATGGCGATACAGGGGCTCCGCTGGAAACAAGGGAACTCGATATAATCAACGAAGTATTTGAAACGGTAAGACCCTATCTGACGCCCGAAGGCATTCGCGAGATTGAGCGTGTAGGTCGTTATCAGTACGATAAGGAATTCGGATGGGTAACACCCGCTGTGAATGGTGGCATGTGCGCCTATGGGTATTACGACGAGAAGGGCATCCTCAAATGCGCTTTCGAACAAGCTTATTATGATGGCCGGATCAGATGGAAAAAACCCATCAGCTGTCATCTCTTTCCCATACGCATCAAAAGCGGAAAGGAATTCGATATGCTGAACTATGAGCCCCGCGAAGTGCTTTGTTCTCCGGCCTGCGTTTTGGGTAAGAAACTGAAAGTGCCGGTATATCAGTTCCTGAAGGAAGCGCTGATCCGCAAATACGGACAGGAATACTACGACGGGCTGGATGCCTATTACAAACTATACCACGGGAAAAATCAGGCGGGATGAGTACTGAAAACAAGGCAGGCTTTCTGGCGAAGAGCACCATCAAAGCGGCTGATCTCGAACATCGGAGGAAGATCAATTTCAATATCGGCCGTTATAATGCCGTTGTTCCTCAGGGAAAATCGCAGTTTAGTCAGCTGGAACTGGCGCGGGAAAGAGCCAAAAAT
>DATCJQ010000194.1:0-8839 GCA_036562745.1 Flavihumibacter sp. | reverse complement strand
TTTCAGTGGGTGCAAATCCGATTACATTCCCCAGACGCGGGAAGGTATTATCATCGCCGAATGTCATCCCCATACCACCCCCAACGCTGAAGTTGAAGCCGACCAGCTTCCCATTTTCTTCAATGGCGATCAGGCCGATATCATGGGCAAATACATCGGTATCATTATAGGGAGGAATTGCGAAAGTGATTTTGAACTTACGCGGCAGATAGGTGTTGCCGTAAATCGGTTCTTCGGTGGTTTCCATTTCGGGACCGGCCACTTCCTCATCATTCACCCAGATCTTGTAATAGGCTTTTGTTTTCGGAGTGAGATGGGCACTCACTTTCAGCGCCACCTGCTGCACATCCTCGTGAATGGCAGAGGTATAAGGATTCACGGTACACATCACGTTCCGGTTCACATCACCGCAGGCAGCAATGGAATCCATCAGCGACTCGTTGATTTCCTTGATAGTGGGCCTGAGATTATGTTTCAGGATGCCGTGCAACTCGAAAGCCTGCCGGGTCGTGAGTTTAAGCGTGGGGAATCCATATTTGGTAGCCAGATCGTCCATTGTGATCCACTGGGCGGGACTGGCCACGCCCCCCGGCACGCGTACCCGGATCATAAAGGAATAAAGCGGTTCCAGCTTTTGGGACTTGCGCTCTTTTTCCAGTTCCCGGTCGCTTTGAACATAGCTTCCGTGGAACTTGATCAGCTGCTGGTCCTGGGCATAAAGGTTACCGGTAACTTCATCTTTCAGACTGTCCTGAATGGTACCCTCGAGGAATTTACTTCTTTCCTTTATATGCTCAACTTCGCTCAGTTTTGACTTGTCCTGATTTAAAGACATCTATTTAGAATTATGAAGTGTAATGATTGATTTGGTTTCGATTCCTGATTATACTCCGGATTAATACGTGTCTTCCTGATAACGACCGCTCTTCACCATTTGTTTCACGTAGTCGGCGGCGGCTTCTTCAGAAAGTTGGCCCTGCTGCTGAACGATATGAATCAGGGTTTGCTTTACGTCTTTGGCCATGCGTTTGGCATCACCGCAAACGTAGAAGTGAGCGCCTTCCTCCAGCCATTTGTACAGATCGGCGGCGTTTTGCAGCATCCGGTGCTGTACATAAATTTTTTGCGGAGTATCGCGCGAGAATGCGGTGTTCATCCGGGTCAGGGCGCCCTGTTTCAGGAAGCGCTGCCACTCGATCTGGTAAAGGAAATCGGTGGTGAAATGCTGGTCGCCAAAGAACAGCCAGCTCTTTCCGCTTGCCCCGGTTTCGGCACGCTGTTCCACAAATGCGCGGAAGGGCGCGATTCCGGTTCCGGGTCCCACCATGATAATGTGCTTGCTATCGTCCTCGGGCAGCCGGAAGGATTCGTTGGTATCTACAAAAACCAGTACTTCCTGTCCGGGTTGCAGTTGATCGGCAATAAAATTGGATGCCACTCCCCTGTGCTCGCGGCGGTTGTTTTCATATACCACCCGACCCACCGTCAGATGCACTTCCTCGGGATGCGCCTCGAGGGAGCTGGCAATGGAATAAAGGCGTGGTTGCAGAGGCAGCAGGATGGCAGCAAACTGTTCCTCGTTAATGGTTGCGGGGAACTGTTGGAGTACATCCCAGATATCACGTCCATATACAAATGAACTCAGGGCCTGTTTATCGGCCAGAATATTATTGAGTGCATGGGCATCAGCGGGATCATTCACGAAAGCAGAATAGGCTGCGAGGAAAGATCCGCTTACGGTGGTGAGTTCGGCCTGTTTTTGCAGGAACTCAAAAAGCGTGATATCGGTATCCTTGATCAGCAATTTCTTATTGCCGTCGAATTTCTTGAATGCGAGGAGTCCCTCTACCAGGCTGGAATGGTTCTCCACCCAGATACCGAGCGTGTCGCCCGGCTGGTAAACGATTCCGCTTCCCTCGAGGGAAAGCTCCAGATGGTAGGTCTGTTTGGCCGAACCGCGACCGTTCAATTGGATATTTTCCAGCACCGTTGCGCGGAACGGGTTCTTGCGGCTATAAACTGTTTTGACTTCTTTAGCATGCCCGTTCCCATTCACGGCAATGTGTCCATTTGTGGGTGCCGGGGCGGTGGCTCCAAAACTTTCCTGCACTTTATTGATTACGGATTCCACCCAGGCATCAGCCGTTTCTTCATAATCTACATCGGCATCCACCCGATCCATGATCCGGGTGGCTTTCAGGCCGGCAAGGCGACTGTCGAAATCCTTACCTGTTTGGCAATAACTGGCATAACTCTTATCTCCCAGCGCGAGCACGGCAAAGCGGGTATTCGGCATGGCTGCGGCCTTACGGCTGCTGATATAAGCATGGAGATCTTCCGCAGCGGGAGGAGGATCACCTTCCCCATGTGTACTAACCACCACGAGCAGCCATTTTTCATCTTTCAAACGGTTGGCCTGATAGTTATTCATATCCTGAAGTACAGCGGTAAACCCTCTGGCAATCAGCTTGTCATGGAGATTTTTTGCAATTTTTTTCGAGTTTCCGCTCTTGGATCCATACAACACGGTTATGCTTTCCGTAGTCGCAATCGGCTCGGTGGTGATGGATTCCTGTGGCACGGGAATCCGGTTAATCAGTTGTAAGAGTTGCTGGTTACTATGTTGAAGTCCGGTCAGATATCCGGCCAGCCATTGCAGTTGCTGTTGATTAAAATGCTGAATGATCTCCTGAACCTGCTGCTGCTCTTTAGCTGAAAACAGATTGGTGGGTAGGGATACGCTCGCTATGCTCATATTCAGTGGTTATTTGTCCGTCTAAGCAGTTCTTCTTAAACGCCTGCTCAGTGGTAAGATTGTTCGCCAAGACAAAAATAATTAGGAAAATCGATAATTCCTATAATTTTAATAGGTGTTTTGCAAAAAGGCAAAATCAATCCATAAACCTATGATAACCAGAGTGCTACATATTATCAAATGATGAAGTCAGTGTTGCCGGAATAATCGTTTTCCATTAGATGCTGAAGGGTCTTGCCCTCGATCACGGCAAGGGTGGCGTCGCGTACTTCCAGGAAAATGCGCCGGATATTGCAGGAATCTTCATGGTAGGGACAGAGTCGGCAGGATTCGTAAAACTTCTTGCTCACACAGGGTAGTAATGCGATGGGACCATCCATCAGTCGCAGGATCGTTACCATGGGAATTTCACGCGGCGGTTTAAGGAGATAGTACCCTCCGTTCTTGCCGGCCTTACTGCCGAGGATACCCGCTTTTCTCAATTCAAGCAGTATCGCCTCCAGGAACTTGGCCGGAATCTTTCTTTTTTCCGCGATCTGGTTAATCGGGATATACCCCTTCTGATACTGTTCCCCGAGGTAGGTCAGTGCATGAATGGCGTATTGAGCTTTTGCAGATAACATAGATCTGCCGGCAAAATACTATTTCTTTTTTATTGGAAAGAAATCCTGTTTACCGCGATGAAATCGTGTGGGTTCCGTTGGCAAGATTACAAACGATTGGCGTGGGACTATAACCAAACCGCTGGGTATAAGCGCTTTGTATCCGTTCCACCACTTCGTTCAGGAAGGATTTCCTGATAATATTGATCGTGCATCCGCCGAAGCCCCCTCCCATCATACGGGCACCCACAATCGAATGTTCGAGACGGGCAAGGTCCACAAGGTAATCCAGCTCCGGACAGGACACTTCATACAGTTTGCTCAGTCCCACATGGGAGGCATACATCTTTTTCCCGAACGTCACCAGATCGTTCCGCCGCAGTGCTTCACAACCTACCTGCAGGCGAAGATTCTCTTCCACCACGTATTTGCAGCGATTATAAATGAGATCGGGCACCTGATCCTTCAGCGTGTATTCAATCATGGCGCGGTTGGCATCGCGCAGGCTGGCAACGGTGGGATAGACTTTTCGCAGGGCTTTTACTCCCATATCACACTGTTCTCGCCGCAGGTTGTACTCACTGCCGGCCAGACTATACTTCACCTGGGAATCGAGCAGCAGGATCGCATACTGATTCATCTCCAGCGGTACATGTTCGTACTTCAGGCTGCGACAATCCAGCAGGATGGCTTTCCCCTGAACGCCAAACATGCTGGCGAACTGGTCCATGATCCCGCATTGAACGCCCACAAAGCGATTCTCGGCTGTCTGGGCCATTTTTACCAGGTCGAGCCGGGGATAATCTGTTCCCAATAGCTCGTTCAGCGCAAATGCAAAGGCGCATTCAATAGCCGCGGATGAGGAGAGTCCCGCTCCGGCCGGTATATCGCCCCCGAAACAAATTTCGAGTCCGGGCAGCTGCACTCCCTTTGCCGCAAATTCCTGCATCACTCCGAGCAGATAATTCGGCCACCCCTGGGGGGAGGGGTCCAGCTGATCCGTATTCCCCCGGTATTGTTCTCCCAAATCGGCCGCGACCAAATGTATCTGCTGGTCTTTCCGCCGTTTAATTGCCAGGTGAATATATTTATCAATGGCCGCCGGCAATACAAATCCAAGGTTATAGTCGGTATGTTCTCCAATAAGATTGATACGTCCCGGCGAACTCACTATCTTTTCCGGCGAGTTATTAAATGTGGAGGAAAATAGCCGGATCACATTTGCAAGTGAAGACAAGGGGGCACTCGTCCTCGATTGAATCGTTGAAGCAGTCATGAATCGTTGGTTGG
Organism: Flavihumibacter sp.; assembly: GCA_036562745.1. Taxonomy (GTDB): domain Bacteria; phylum Bacteroidota; class Bacteroidia; order Chitinophagales; family Chitinophagaceae; genus Flavihumibacter. The sequence goes on along the minus strand of DATCJQ010000194.1, from coordinate 4,192 downwards.
TTGTTGCTTGGACGCCAAGTTAAGCCAAACTCAGAAAACTGAATAAAAAATAGATGGAAACCGATTTCTGTTGCGTTTCTTCCTTAAATTTAACCCGATCTTCTTTGTTTAAGGTGAAAATTTAGTAAGTTGTGCAGTGAAACTGCAACATCTTTTTAAGCTCTGATTGTTTGCAAATATGAAAATTTTACAAACCGAGATTGCTCCCAAGATAAACAGTCTGTTTTCTGTGATGGAGCGGCAAGAGTCGTTTTTCAGCGCCCCTCTGCATGTACACCCCGAGTATGAACTCGTGTATGTAAAGGAAAGTTTTGGAAAACGGATTATCGGCAATCATATTGAAAAATTTGATGCCGGTGATATGGTGCTGATCGGTCCCTCACTGGCACATATCTGGATCAACGACGACAGTTTTATCAACGGTCAGGCCGAAACCAAGGCCACTGCCATCGTGATGTATTTTCATCCCCGCCTCTTTGAGTGCGGATTGTTCGACCTGCCCGAAGCGGAACAGATCAAGAATCTGCTTCGCCTGTCCAAACTCGGTATATCAATTAAGAATGAAACGCGCGACCGTGTGGCCGATCTGGTAGAGCGATTGCTGCATGCACAGAATTTTGAGCGCGTATTGTTATTGCTTCAGCTTCTGCATACACTATCTGAATCATCTGACCTGCAGCAGATAAATGCCACTGTATTGCTGCATCACGAAAGCAAGAGCGAGAAAGATCGCTTGTGCGAAGTATATCGTTTCGTGCATGAAAATTTCCGGTCTGATATTCAGCTTAAAGATGTGGCCCGTCTTACCAATCTTACGCCCCAGAGCTTTTGTCGCCTTTTCAAGAAACGCAACAATCTGCATTTTGTGGAATACCTCAACCAGGTTCGGATCAGCAATGCTTGTAAATTATTGCTCGACAGCGACTGGACCATTTCCGAAATTGCTTATAACTGCGGGTATAAAACCATTTCGAATTTCAATAAACTGTTTAAGGAAACAACGGGATTATCACCCAAGAAATACCGTGAGCAGGCGATTGTGAATATTCCGGTGGAAGAGGTATAATCAACCGCAAATGCAAACCTGATGATGTCTAACCGTTATCTGTAGCCGAAACATACCGGTGCAGTTCCTCGTCTTTTCTTAATGGCCCCATCAGGAAGATTACAATCAACACCGCCAACAATGCCATGATTCCATACCCCACAAACACGGAATGATAGGCAAAGGGATAGGCATGTGATTCAGAGAGATTTTTGATGGCCACTCCGGTTACCGACTGAAATACCGCTCCCCCAAGGCCTGCTCCCACGCTGGCCAGTCCCCATACCGAAGCGATTCCACTCTGCGGCACCACATCACCCGGGAAGGCCATTGAATTCGCGGTGTAAGCTGCATATCCGAAGCCTGCCACGCTGAGTACTGCAATAGCCATTAAAGGGGAATTAATAATGAAGGGTGCCGATAATAGTGCTGCGCCCGTCAATGCGCCGAAGATACCTACGGAAAGCTTTCTGGCGCGATGCACCGCCATTCCTTTTTTGATAATGAATTGAGTGAATAGTCCGCCCAGCACATTTCCCAAATCAGCCACAATAAACGGAAGGATGGCAAACCAGCCGATTTTGTCCAATCCCCATCCATGCACATCCACCAGGTAGCGTGCGATCCAGAAGGTGATGAAATACCAGACCGGATCCATAAAGATTTTCGATACGGTAAACCAGGATACAAATCGTGTTCTGATCAGTTTTAGCGGTGGGATGATGCGTGCCCTGGATGCAGCGAGGTTATGCCTGGGCGTATAGTAACAGAACCAGAACAGGGCCAGCCAGATATATCCGATAAGTCCCACTATGACAAAGGTAAACTGCCATCCATAATTCATACCGAGCCAGGCAATCAGTGGAGGGGCTACGATGGCGCCTACTGCTGCACCGCTGTTAAAGAGTCCGGTTGCCGTGGATCTTTCCTCGGGGGGGAACCATTCTGCGGTGAGTTTGATGGCAGATGGCCAGTTGCCGGCTTCACCAATGCCAAGCAGAAAACGACAGATCCCGAAATGCAGGGGGGCACGGGCCAGGGCGTGGAGCATGACGGCCGTGGTCCAGAATGCCATGCATAGTGAATACCCGATCCGGGTTCCCAGCCTGTCAATCACAAATCCCGACGCAAAATTGGATAACATGTAGGCCGCGAAAAATGCGGTGGCAATATAACCGAATGCGTCATCGGGGATCAGATCGCGCAGATGTCCCTCTGCACTCAGATAATTAAACGCAAGCCGGTCCACATAGTTCAGGACAGTGGCCGTGAACGCAAAAATGATCATGCCCCAGCGGAGCCGGGACTTTGGAAATTCGATATGCTCGCTACTAATCATATTTACCAATCACGTTTGATGGCGGTGGGTTTAGGAGTGTGGACTCAGCGCAGCCGACACGGTTTGCGCAAACCGCATGAAATGTTCTTCGAGCCCATCCCAGTTTCCGTCAGCTATGAGTTGCTTATCAAATAACTGAGAACCCACTCCAATGGCAGCCGCACCGGCTCGGAATACCTCCGTGCAATTATGAATGCCCACCCCTCCTGTGGGCATCAGTTTGATACCGGGAAAGGGTCCCGCCATGTCTTTTATATAAGCAGGTTGCAGACTTGTAAACGGAAATAGTTTAATCAGCTGCGCTCCGGCCTGCCAGGCTTTGTAAATCTCCGTGGCTGTGAATGCGCCCGGGAATACGGGGATATCCTTCCGGCTGCAATAACGAATCAACTCCTCGTTTACAATGGGTGTTACAATGAAGCGCGCGCCTGCCGATAGTGCACGTTCCAGTTCCTCCATCGTGCAAACCGTACCTGCACCAATATTTAAATCCGTACCATACTGGCTGATGGCTGTTTCAATTATTCGCTCCGCACCGGCGGTATTCATCGTGATTTCAATTTGCTGAAATCCCGCCTTGATATAGAGGGGAAGCATTTTTTGTAATCGATCCTCGCCGATATTTCGCACGATACCCACTACCGGCATTTTCCAGAAGCGATTCCAAAAATCAGTATGGTTGGTTGTTTTCATGATTTCTTTTCCAATTGATGATAAAAAAACTTCAGTTGTCCCGCTATGGCTGCGTTTTCTGCCAGTTCGCTCGCAAGGAACCGAACGCTGTTATTCCTATCCAACACGTCGGATGCCAGTCGGTACAATTCGTGCAACCTTCCGCTGGATGCCAGTAGCACTGGTCCCGATGTTTGCCGGAACAATTCCGATAATTCAGCGCCAATCAGCAAACCGCTCAGATAATAATAGTTGTCATAACTATCCAGGCGTTGAAACAAACCATTGGTACGCACGGTAAACAAACTGCTCAGTAATTGCTGATCACGACTGAGCTCCACCCCTTTTTTGAAGGCAGTAATCTGGGCCGGACTCAGTGCTGCCTTTTTATCTGCCAGCCCCACGCTATTGCCTAACACGGTATGTTTACTGACGGCTTCAAATAGCTCCCCCGTGATATAGGTTTTGAAAGCGGTAACCCTGCCCTGCTGAATGCTTACATGCTTTGAATGTGTTCCCGGCAGAATACAGGTTAACGCTTCCTTTCCGAATTCAGTTATTGCATTTGCTAGTCCCACCAGCTGGGTTTCCTCCCCACGCATCACATCATCGTTATAGCGTAGTCCGGATAAGACCCACACCGGGTAGGGATGGTATTCACCGGGTTTGATCGAATGGCTAATCAACTGTTCTCCTCCCAAACTGAATGGCACCGGTGCATAGGGCAACTCCATCATCCCGATCGACGAGGATGCCATTCCCGAAATGATCACGGCATCGACACAAACAGTCTGCTTCTGATCGTGCACAAGTTTCATCATCTGGTGATGTAGATAGCGCAGAAAATAGTCCTGCCTGCTGATGCGATCCTTTTCCTGATCCGATTGCCAACCTGCATGAACAGATGCAATACCTTCGGCGCCGGCATACTCACCTATATGCCTGCCCGAACTTGAATCAATGAGCTTCAGCCGAAGAGAGGAGGTGCCCCAGTCGCAGCAGATGATATGTTTTGGATTTGCCATGGGTCTACCATTCTGTTATACTGCCGTCCTCGTTTCTCCAGATGGGGTTTTTCCAGTCATGACCGATCGCAGCCCGCTCGCGCACTTTCTCTTCGTTGATCACCACTCCCA
>DATCJQ010000185.1:0-2660 GCA_036562745.1 Flavihumibacter sp. | reverse complement strand
GTTTAAAGCTTAATATTGTATTAACAAAACTTAACATACATGAGAAAAGTCCTATCACTCCTGGTGATTGGATTGTTCTGCTGCATCCTGGCATTAGCGCAATCCCGTCCCATTTCAGGTAAGATTGTTGACGAAAAAGGGAACCCGGTTCCCTACGCAACAGTAAAAATCAAGGGAACTACAACTGGTGTTTCTGCCGACGTGAATGGCGTGTTCACGATCCGTGCCACTACAGGTGATGTACTGGAAGTATCGGCAATCGGACAGAAAGCCAGCACCATTACGGTGGGAGCCTCTAACATGCTGACTATTTCCCTCGAAAATGCGGGTGAAGCCGGTTTACAGGAGGTGGTTGTGACCGGTGCCTACAACATCAAGCGCACGCAGCGCAGTACAAGTTCTACCGTTCAGACCATCAGCGACGAGAAACTGAATACCATCCGTCAGCCCGACGTGAACAACGCGCTTGCCGGTAAAGTGGCCGGTGTACAGGTGAGAAGCCAGTCTGCCGCCAAGCTCGGTTCCAGCGGTTATGCCCAGGTGCGCTTACGGGGTGAATCAGAACTGGTTGGAGGATCCTCCGTGCTGTACGTAGTGGACGGTACCATCATGCCGAGCGGATCCGCGGGTGATATCAACCCCGACGATATCGAGGATCTGACCGTGCTGCAGGGACCTGCGTCGGCTGCCATCTTCGGTGCTCAGGGGGCAGGTGGTGCCATCGTAATCACGACCAAACGTGCCAAAAAAAGTCAAAAGGGTGCCGGCGTGGAATTTAATACCGGTGTAACCTTCGATAAGATTTATATTCTTCCCGACTATCAGAATACATACGCCGGTGGTGGTGTGGCTGATCTGATCCGGTACACCTGGAAGCCCGGCCATCCGGAAGAATGGCAGGCACTCGACGGTAAGTACTACCACGATTATTCAGATGATGCCAGCTGGGGACCCAGAATGGTGGGCCAGGAATATATTCCCTGGTATGCCTGGTACCCGGGTACGAAATATTCTTACAAAACAGCCAAGCTGGAAGCCAAGCCGAGCAATGCAAGGAATTTCTATAACACAGGCGTTACGCTGAACAATAACCTGAACTTCTCCAAGGCAGGCGATAACTACTCTGTAAGGGTTTCTTACACCAACCTCGACATTAAAGGTCTTATTCCGAATTCAAGCCTGAAGCGGAACAACCTCGCGGTTAATACCACCCTCGATATCACTAACCGGCTGACTGTGGGAGCCAATATCACTTACCTGAATCAAAAAACAGTGGGTGAATTTAATGATGGCTACTCCAACAACTCAACCGGTGCATTCAACCAGTGGTTCCACCGCGATCTGGACATGGATATCATGCGGGAACTGAGAAATGTTCGTTCTCCCCAGGGAATAATCGGCAGCTGGAACCATAAGAATCCCGACAGTTACAGTGAATCGGACCCGAATGATTTCTATGCCGGTAACTACTGGTACAATCCCTTCTCTTATTTCGATAACATTGATTACGTTAACCGTCGCGACCGTCTTTATGGCGATGTGTCGCTGGGATACAAAATCACCAACGATCTGAAGGTGAAATTCACCTATCGCAAAAACCAGTTAACAACGAATACGGAGAATGCGATTCGCTCCATCATTGAAAGCAGTGCCACACAGTCAGGAACCAAGGCCTATTACCGCACTGCTCAAACCTATAGCAACCGGCAGAACTTTGAGGGATTGTTATCCTATTCCAAAAAGTTCGGAGATTTCAGTTTGAATGCCAACCTCGGCTTCGACCTGATGCGTTCTTCTTATAAAGACATAGATGCCAATACCAACAATGGTCTGAACGTGCCCGATTTCTTTGATCTGGCCAACTCCAAAAACCCGATCACTTATGATAACCGCCGGGAGCAATCGAAATACCGTTCCGGCTTTGTACGCGGTGATCTGGGCTGGAAAAACATGATTTTTGTGGACTTCACGCTGCGTCAGGATTACTACTCAGTGCTGCCGCCTGAGAACAATGATATCCTGAGTAAATCGCTCGGCGCAAGCTTTGTGTTCAGTGATCTGCTTCGCGACGTGGCTCCCTTTATTTCCTTCGGTAAGTTGAGGGCTTCATGGGGTGAAATTCCGAAAACCATCGATCCTTATCTGACCGGATTTAACTATTCCATCTCGCAAAATCAGTGGAATGGAAACTTCCTGATGAATACGCCAAACCGTTTGGTGGATCCCAATATCAAGGGTTCGGTTACTACTCAGCGTGAGATCGGTTTGGATATGAAATTCCTGAAAAACCGTTTCGGCTTCAGCTTTACCTACTGGGACGGTACAGTTAAGGAAATTCCGCTGGATATCACCACCAATGGAGCCAGTGGATTTACCACCCTGCTCACCAACGCGGGTGAAATTGAGAAAAAAGGAATCGAGATCCTGGTTAATATCACACCGGTTCGCACCAAGGAAGTTTACTGGGAAATCACCGGTACATTCGCTCAGCTGACCAAAAACCAGGTGGTAAAACTGGCTGGTGATCTGAAAAGGATTACCAACTCTTCAGGTTCATTCGCCGGTAGCTATGCCGCCTATGTTGTGAATGAAGTTGGTCAAAAATGGGGACAACTCTTTGGTCCGGGTTTCAAACGCATCAATGGTATTCCCCAGTTGAC
>DATCJQ010000182.1:0-2897 GCA_036562745.1 Flavihumibacter sp. | reverse complement strand
GTGTTACCATTATAAAACGGTTTAGCCCGTGAAAACTCCTGGAGGAGACGGGCAGATTTCAGGTCAAAATGAAAAAGAAACCGTACCGCCAGGATCTGGCAGTACGGTAGACAGCTATCAGAAGAAACCGAGTTTCTTTTTGCTGTAGGAAATAAGCATGTTTTTGCTCTGACGATAGTACGCGAGCATCATCTTGTGGTTTTCGCGACCAATACCCGACTGTTTGTATCCACCGAAGGGCGCGCCTGCAGGATATGCGTGGTATTGGTTCACCCACACGCGGCCAGCCTGTATGGCTCTTGGCACCTGGTACAGCTGGTGTGCGTCGCGGGTCCATACCCCGGCGCCCAGCCCGTACAGCGTATCATTGGCAATTTCGATGGCCTCGGCTTCGTCCTTGAAGGTGGTGACAGCCAGTACAGGACCAAAGATCTCTTCCTGGAAGATTCTCATCTTGTTATGGCCCTTGAACAGGGTAGGTTTAATATAATACCCGTCGGACAGATCGCCCTCTAATTTCTGAGGTTCACCACCGGTCAGTACTTCTGCCCCTTCCTCCTTGCCGAGTTTGAGGTAGGAAGATATTTTATCGAACTGGATTTTGGACGCCTGAGCACCCATCATGACGGTGGGATCCAGCGGATTACCCATTTTGACGGCCTCCACGCGCTCAATGACCCGGGCTATAAACCGGTCGTAAATGTCTTGCTGAACGAGGAGTCTGGACGGACAGGTACAAATTTCTCCCTGATTCAGACAGAAGAGCACAGCACCTTCGATGGCTTTGTCGAGATAGTCATCATCGGCATCCATTACCGAGTTAAAAAACACGTTGGGTGATTTACCGCCCAGCTCGAGCGTTACGGGGATGATGTTTTCCGTTGCATACTGCATGACCATCCGGCCGGTGGCTGTAGAACCGGTGAATGCCGCCTTGGCTACCTTTTTATTGGTTACCAGGGTTCTTCCCAGCTCGGCACCGAAACCATTCACGATATTGATAACCCCGGCAGGAACCAGGTCTTCGATAAGCTCCATCAGCACCATGATGGAAGTAGGTGTACTTTCGGCTGGTTTCAGCACAACAGTACATCCGGCAGCCAGGGCAGGTGCCAGTTTCCACACAGCCATCAGAATCGGGAAGTTCCAGGGAATGATCTGGGCTACTACCCCAATTGGCTCGTTCACGATCAGGGATACGGTATTGGCGTCGAGTTCACTGAGGGATCCTTCCTCCGCCCGGATCACGCCTGCGAAATAACGGAAGTGATCGATGGCCAGCGGGATATCGGCATTGAGCGTTTCCCGGATTGCCTTACCGTTGTCTACGGTTTCTACTGCGGCAATCAGCTCCAGATTGGCTTCAATGCGGTCGGCAATCTTATTCAGGATAATGCTCCGTTCGGTTGCGGATGTCTTACCCCAGGTTTTAAAGGCTTCATGCGCTGCGTCAACCGCCAGACTTATATCTTCGGCGGTCGAATGCGCCGCCTTCGTGAATGGTTTGCCGGTTATCGGCGAAATATTGTCGAAATACTTACCCTGTACTGGAGGAGTCCATTGTCCATTGATATAGTTGTCATACTTCTCCTTGAATTGTGGCCATGCCACGGCATTACCGTTACTCATAATGGTCTTTAGTTTTATGTTTAACTGTAGTTATGGATAGCGATTTGAAATACGGGATGCTATCGCTGGTGAAAATCAAAGATAGCCAAAATAAGACGCCCAATTCTTGATCTAGATCAATGCGTTTCAATATCATCCAATAGTACAAACTACCTAATCCTGAAACGTTTACACCACTACGAACCAAGTCTGAAAATCATTTTCCGCGCACTCCGGAATAGTCATATTCTACGAAATTAAATAACGGAGCCCCTAACGGATAAAGGTATTCGTTTCTCTTGTCAGAATATCATTAAAAGGGATTTTCGGCAGGTGATTGGAGTGATTCTCTAGAAGGTTTAACGATATTTTACAATGACCAGCGCCCCCCACCGACCGGACTGGATAATGCCAACTGCAGATCCAGCCATCTATCATTACGAAATTTTATTGGTTTTGTGCAATAAAATTTTTGCGCTGCATCATATACGTTACCCCCTGGTCAATTTCGTGGGTAGTTGAAAATCAATGATATTGCTGACTGTGGTCACGAAAATAAGCCGGCGATTGTCGCTTGCGTGGTTAATGGACGGATGATTTGTGCAAGTTAACTGCTCCGGTCAGTAACCCAAAATGAAAGAACGGTGTGAAAAGGATGGAGTAAGGTAAATTTTCAGCCATTTAATACTAATTGACACCCGGTATTTCGATACCGAGTGCCATGGGGGAGCGCGGTGATGAGATCACACAAACCTGAATTAAGGCAACGCACGATCCGTTAGCCTTTCGGGAATCCTTTCGATTTCCTGATTTTCCGGAGCCGTGCGTTGAGAGAAGGGATATTTTCCCGTTCCAGCCCGCTCACCATCCACAGGAAGTCCTGCTTAAGTTCAGGATGATTTTGCAGCAGATCGAAAAGGGTCTGCAGGGAATTCACCCGTACGATGCGGCTTTCTTTTTTATCGGTCGCCCATTGGGATAACAATGCCCAGATTTCTCCGGTCTCTGCCTCTGACAGGGGAATTCTGGACACCAGTAAGGCCAGGTGCCATTTCAGTTCGATATGGGTGGCCTGCCGGAACAAGTTTAGCAGGTCTGTTTTATGGCTGAGCAAAAACTCGGGTCGTCTGAGAGTAATTTTCTCAACCGCATCGGCTGCCCGCATGGCCTTCAGCCTGCCCTGACCAAGCATCGCATCGAAGAGGATATCAAACTCCTCCTGATGCTTTACACGCCCGACTACTTCATTAGCCTTTCCGATCGACCGGAGGTCCCCGCCTAATAACAGG
>DATCJQ010000170.1:0-13307 GCA_036562745.1 Flavihumibacter sp. | reverse complement strand
GTTTAAATGTACTTTTCTGCGAAAGTGTTCAATGGACGTGTTTACGAACACGCGTCTCATCCATCCTTCGAAAGATCCCTCATGCCTGAATTTATCCAGGTTTCGGAATACTTTGATAAATCCTTCCTGCAACAAATCCTGAGCATCGGCACTATTCCCTGCATACCGGAGGCAAACGGCATACATTTTGGCGGCGTACTTATTGTACAGCGCCTCCTGCATTTTCGGATCGCCTGCGATGCTTCCCTTGATTAAGTCGCTATCGTTCATAGTTTGGTTGCCTCGGATAATAAAAAATCCACCAGCTGGTCGGTGGCTTTTCTGCGGTGACTGAAAACCTGTTTTTCTTCGAGGGGCATTTCCGCGAAGGGCTTATCGGCTCCATCCGGAATAAAGATGGGATCATAGCCAAATCCCTTTGCTCCGCTCGGATTTTCACTGATCCTTCCCTCGCAAATGCCTTCAAAGAGGTATTCCTTCTCATTTAAAATTAAGGAAATGACGGTTCTGAAACGGGCTTTTCGGTTCTTTTCGCCTTGCAGGTTCGATAAAAGCAGGCGGATATTGTCGGCCGCTCCGGCATTTTCCCCGGCATACCGTGCAGTTTTTACGCCGGGTGCTCCGTTGAGTGCATCCACTTCCAGGCCGGTATCCTCGCTGAAGCAGGAGCGGCCGGTGAGCCGGTGGATAACGGTCGACTTCTCCCGCGCATTGGCTTCCAGCGTATCGTGGGGCTCGGGAATATCCTGGTGAATGCCGGCTTCCGCGAGGGTGATCAGCCGGATCGGGGCAGGCAGCAGGGGAGCGATTTCATCTATTTTGTGGCGGTTATTCGTGGCGAAAATGAGATCCATAATTGCTGTTTCGGTGCTGTTTATAAACCGGACAGTGATCCGGTTAATATTTGTTTAGGGTTTGATCCTTTGCTGTTGGTTTGATCTTTTGGTTCTTGTGCTTTTGGTTCGATCTTTTGCTGTTGGTTCGATCTTGTGCTTTTGGTTTGATCAGATGCCCAGCATTTTTTTCAATCCCTCCCAAAGCTGCCTTTTCAGAGGCTTGATCGCTTCGGTGTTTTGACGCAAATGGTCGAGCGAGGGGGCAACCATGCAGTAAACATTATCAAACAGGGAGGGTACCAGTTCCGGCATACCGATTGGTAACCCGTCGGGTATCTGGCGTATTCCAAAACCCACGAGGTAAGCGGGCTGGAGTTCCTGTTTGATCTGGATGAAATCGGGCGACTGGCGGGCCAGGTTTACGATCGCCACATCGGCTGCATTCAGCTGGCAGGCTTTGAGTACGGAGCTCAGAAATTCGAAGGCCTGATCGTCGATATGCACAGTATCGGGATAATGCACCAGGATCACGAAATGACGACTGTTCCGGCCGAGGAACTGGATACCGGGAGCAGGGATATCGGAGACCGGAGCCTGGATGCCGGGGGCAGGGGATGGTGGTTCTGTGGTATTCTGCCCGTTTACGGGGGGATTGTCCGTAACCGCAGCCGCGGGCTGTTCCGTCCGGGCGCGGGTACCCGCGGTTGCCGGACCGTCATCCGTCAGTACCAGAGTAGCGGAATACAGCTCTGTCAGCAGGGCCGGTGATAGTTGTATGGAGTTCAATGACATGAAAACCTCGGAATATTTTATGCTAACAATTGTTAGTGAAATGGGCTCAGCGGTTTGGTTGCCCAGTTATTTCGTCGTTACTTTGCAGCAAATGTACCAAATATGATTGCAGCATTAGATATTCCTGTAACGAAAGTTGAACGGTCAAAGCTGAACGATACGCCTCTGGAGAATCTGCCCTTCGGCCGTATTTTTACGGATCATATGCTGGTGGCTGAATATGCTGACGGAGAATGGAAATCAGTAGAAATCAAGCCTTACCAGTCACTGAGCCTGGATCCCTCCCTGGCTGCCCTGCATTATGGCCAGGCAATTTTTGAGGGAATCAAAGCCTATCGCGATGACGAGGGAAATGCCTTTATTTTCCGTCCTTACGATAATTACAAGAGATTCAACAAATCGGCCCTGCGCATGAACATGCCCGAAGTGCCGGAAGAAATCTTCATGGAAGGGATGCGCAAGCTGATCGACCTGGATAAGAACTGGATTCCCAATATCAAGGATCACTCGCTTTATATCCGTCCCTTCATGTTCGCTACGGATACCATGCTGGGGGTACGTCCTTCTGCCACCTATAAATTCCTGATTATTTTAAGTCCCACCGGACCTTATTTCGCAGCGCCGATGAAGATTCTGGTGGAAGAAAACTATACCCGTGCCGCTCCCGGTGGCGTTGGATTCGCCAAAAATGCCGGTAACTATGGTGGCAGCATGCTGGCTGTAACGGAAGCGCAGAAGCAGGGATATGACCAGGTGCTGTGGACCGATGCTTTCGAGCACAAATGGCTGCAGGAAGTGGGCATGATGAACGTATTCTTTGTAATCAACGGCGTGGCCGTTACACCCTCACTGGAAGAAGGCACCATTCTGCATGGCGTTACCCGTGCAAGCGTAATTACCGTGCTGGAAGACATGGGCGTGAAGGTGGAGGAAAGAAGAATTAATATTGATGAATTACTGGCAGCCTATGGCAAAGGCCAGCTGCAGGAAGTATTTGGTACAGGTACCGCTGCGGTGATTGCGATGGTTAAAGAATTGAAATACAAAGAATTTCAAATGGTGTTCAATGCTGATAACAGTCCGATTGCCACAGAAGTGAAGGAAAGACTGAATGCTATTCGTTCAGGAAAAGCCCCGGATCCGCACGGGTGGATGTGGAAAGTTTAGAATTTAATTTTGTTTTTTCGGCAATGGGTTCTACCTTTGCCGTCCCAAATAAATAAGGTTAGAATGCCTACAATTCAGCAATTAGTAAGAAAAGGTAGAGAAATCATCAAGGCAAAAAGCAAGTCCAGAGCGCTGGATGCTTGTCCTCAACGCAGAGGGGTTTGTACACGTGTTTACACCACAACTCCCAAGAAACCGAACTCAGCACTTCGTAAAGTGGCTAAGGTTCGTTTGACAAACAAGGTAGAAGTGATCGCCTATATTCCGGGTGAAGGTCACAACCTGCAGGAGCACTCCATCGTTCTGATCCGTGGTGGTCGGGTAAAGGATCTGCCGGGTGTACGTTATCATATCGTACGCGGTAGTCTGGATACTGCTGGTGTAAAAGACAGAAAACAGAGCCGTTCTAAATACGGTACGAAGAAGGACAAACAAGCTGGTAAAAAATAATATAAAATAGTTCTCCGATGAGGAAAGCACAAGCCAAAAAACTTCCCCTGGCGCCGGATGCCAGGTATAACGATAAACTGGTTACCCGTTTTGTCAACAACATCATGTGGGAAGGCAAGAAAAGCGTAGCCTTTGAAATTTTCTATGACGCGTTGGATAAAGTGAGCAAGATCACGAATGAAGATGGTTACGAAGTTTGGAAAAAAGCCATCGCCAATGTTACTCCGGCCGTAGAAGTACGCAGCCGTCGTATCGGTGGTGCAACTTTCCAGATTCCTGCGGAAGTTCGTCCCGACAGAAAGATTTCTCTGAGCATCAAATGGTTGATCCGCTACAGCCGCGAGCGTAATGGTCGCAGCATGGCAGATAAACTGGCGAATGAGATCGTAGCAGCCAGCAAAGGGGAAGGTGGCGCTTTCAAGAAGAAAGAAGACACTCACCGTATGGCTGAAGCTAACAAGGCATTCTCTCACTTCCGGGTTTAAGACGTATATTTTACCTTTTCATATACCGGTCCTCCAGAAATGGAGGACCGGTTTTTTATTGCCATAGCCCCGGCAGATTTCGTATTTTCATTGTGTAAACAGTTTAAATACAACAGCATGTCTACCAGACGTTCCTTTTTGAAGCAGGTTTCCGTATTAACACCTGCCGCCCTGCTGGCACCCGGGGCCATATTCGCAGAAAAGAAAAACAAAACCGTCGGTCTCCAGTTATATACCCTTCGTGATCTCGTTGCAAAAGATGCCAGATCAGTAATTCAGCAGGTAGCTGCAGCAGGGTATAAAGAAGTGGAACTCTATGGTTTCGGTGGTGGCAAGTTCTTCGGCACCATAACCCCCTCGGAACTGTATTCTTTCATGAACGGACTGGGACTATCTGTGCCCAGCGGTCACTATATGCCCGGCCAGTATTTATGGGGAAAGGATGAGTCTGCCGGCCAGGCCGAGCTCGATGAAAATATCCAGGCAGCCCTCACCATGAAAAGTCAGTATCTGACCATTCCATACCTTCCGGAAGAGGCACGTCCCGATCTGGACGGATACAAGCGAATCGCGGAGAAACTGAATAAGGCGGGGGAGATCTGCAAGAAAGCAGGCCTGCAGCTGGCTTATCATAACCATGCATTTGAGTTTGAACGTCATGGTGACCAAACCGGTTATGATGTGATGCCCAATTCTACCGACAAGGACCTGGTGAAATGGGAACTGGATCTTTATTGGACGGTTTATGCGGGACTGGACCCGGTTCAGCTCTTCGAGTCGCTGAAGGGAAGAATTCCGATGTGGCATGTGAAGGATATGAACAAATCCAACCGCTCGCAAAATACCGAAATCGGAAACGGTTCGATCGATTGGAAACGCATCTTCAAGGCTGCCAAAACATCCGGACTCAAACATTTCTTTGTTGAGCAGGAGAACAACTATGTACCCGATCCGATAAGCAGCGTGAAAAAAAGCATTCAGTATATTCAGGGCAACCTGTAAGGATAGGCCGATTGAAAAAATCAGGGCAGGAAAAATTTTCGTTTCCTGCCCTTTATTATATAAACACGTTATGCGGGGCCAGCCCCTGTGTTCACACGTTATTTACCCATTACGTACCGGATTCCGTTTTCCACGTGCATAAGGAATTTCTCATCTTCATACGCTTCAGATGTATGCCCCAGGCCGGTATAAAAGACTTTGCCACCATCAAATTCCTGGTACCAGGAAATAGGATGGAAGGCGCCCATATTTCCTCCGCGATAGGATTTTTCATCCAGTTCCACCAGCACCTTGATTTTGGGTGAAACGGATTTGTAATTGTACCATTCATCTTTATGATGCCATACAGTTCCCAGGTGGCCGGTGGAAATATGTTTTTCCTTCACTCTTAGTGTAGCGGTTTGAATTTCGGGATGCGATTCGAAATAGCCGCCGATCAGTTGGTTGTACCAGGGCCAGTCGTATTCGCAATCCGCTGCGGCATGTATGCCCACGATTCCGCCACCGTTGCGTACGTATTGTTGCAGAGCGGCTTCTTCTTCCGGGCCAAATACATTACCGGTATTGTTGAGCAGCACGATGGCTTTGTACTGGCTGAGTTTATCGGGACGGAAATGAGCACTGTCTTCGGTGGCCACGATCTCCCATTTGTTTTTGGCGGCCATTTTTTGCAGGGCCCTGATACCATCGGGAATGGAGGAATGACGGAAGCCGCGGGTGGCTGAAAATACCAGGATGCGAACGGGTGCCTGGTTGTTATGAACCGTTGGCTGGTTGGCGGAACCGCGGAGGGGTTCCTGACGGGAGCCTGATCCCCGTGTAAGAAGTGAGAATGCGATCAGTGGACTGAAAAGAAATGCAAGCAGTTTCATGGTTGGTAAAATTCTATATACAGAAAAGTTTCTTGCTGAATTGCGAAAGGCAAAGAAAAAAGGCTGCTCCGTTTGAAGCAGCCTCTGCATTATAATTTCCGAATCTTGATGTTTTTGAACCAGACATCGTCGCCATGATCTTGCAACGCGATATGTCCCTTGCGGATGGTTCCGAAATCGGGCATATTGCGGAATTTGCTTTTGGCGATCATTTCGCGCCAGGCATCATCCCAGAGGGTGGTTTTCACCACGCTAACCCCGTTCAACCGAAGTTCGAGCTGGCCGTTGTTCTGAATGATTTCGGCCAGGTTCCATTCGCCCACCGGTTTTACGGTTTCAACGGAACAGGAGATCAGGTCGTAGAGGTCGCCTGCGCGGTGCGATTTGATTTTCCCGTCGGGGTGACCATCGTTGTCGAGCACCTGCATTTCCATACCGGTATGCCAAACATGTTCATATTTCTGGCGATCATCCAGAATATTGAATATGATACCGCTGTTTCCCTTGGGGGAGATCTTCCATTCCACTTTGAAATGGTAGTTTTCAAAAGCATCGTTGGTAACAATATCACCTCCGCCGGAAGTTTGCCAGCCGGCTTTATTGCTGGCATCGAGGAAGAGGGTGCCGTCGGCTACTTTCCAGGCATCACCTACAGTGGTTTTGCCGTACGTGTGCCAGCCGTTGGTAGTCTTGCCGTCAAAAAGCAAAACCCATCCCACTTTTTTCTCCTGTTTGGAGAGCGTATTGTCTGTCACGACTTCTTTTGTGCTGGAGCAGGCGCCTGCGCTGATCAGGGCTATTCCGAGTAATGCTGTGCGAATCATTTAGTTTGTTTTTAAAGAAAGGATGTATTTCACCATTGTTTTGGCGTCATCTTCAGAGAGACCGGGGTGAGGAGTCATGGGAATTTCACCCCATACACCTTGTCCGCCTTTGATGATTTTTGCAGCCAGATCACTAATGGTAGCTTCACTGGACGTGTATTTGTTGGCAACATCCTGGTAGGAGGGACCGATTGATTTTTCGTTCACTTTGTGACAGGTCAGACAGTCGCTACCCGCAATCAGTTCGATGGCTTTTTCCTCTACAGATTCTGCACCTGCGGGTTGTTCTGTTGCCGATGCTGCCTCATTTTTTTCACTCGAAGGCTGGTTACCACAGGCGAAGGCAATAGCACTGATACCCGCCAAAATCACATACTTTTTCATGATTGTTTGTTTATTGATACCTATTGGTTGTTTAAAGAAAAACGGTTGTTTTGTTTAACAGGTTTTTTACTGGATACCCAGAATTTTTTTGTTGAATGCTTCATCCGATCCGGTACCTGCGAAATCATCGAATGCTTTTTCCGTTACACGGATGATATGATCCTGTATAAAGATAGCACCTTCTTTGGCTCCGTCTTCAGGATGTTTCAGGCAGCATTCCCATTCCATAACGGCCCAACCCTTAAAATCGTAGGCGGCCAGTTTGCTGAATACGGCTCCGAAATCAACCTGTCCGTCGCCCAGTGAGCGGAAGCGTCCGGCGCGGTTGATCCAGCTCTGGAATCCGCCATAAACGCCCTGGCGACCGGTGGGATTGAATTCGGCGTCCTTCACATGGAACATGCGGATGCGTTCGTGGTAGATATCGATGTACTCGAGATAGTCGAGGCATTGCAGTACGAAGTGTGAGGGGTCGTAGAGCAGGCAGGCACGGGGATGGTTATTCACTTCCTTGAGGAACATTTCGTAGGAAATACCATCGTGCAGGTCTTCGCCCGGGTGAATTTCGTAGCAGAGATCCACGCCGTTTTCGTCGAATACGTCGAGGATGGGTTTCCATCGTTTGGCCAGTTCTTTAAAACCGGTTTCCACCAGTCCGGCAGGACGTTGGGGCCAGGGATAAACCGTGTGCCACAGGAGAGAGCCGCTGAAAGTGGCGTGGGCATTGAGTCCCAGGTTTTGCGAGGCCCTGGCTGCCCATTTCAGTTGCTGGATGGCCCATTCGGTGCGGGCGGCTGCATTGCCGTGCACGGAGGCGGGCGCAAATCCGTCGAAGAGTTCGTTATAAGCGGGATGAACCGCTACCAGTTGTCCCTGCAGGTGGGTGGAAAGTTCTGTGATGGAAAGACCAGATTCTTCTACGATACCTTTTATTTCATCCGCATAGGTTTTGCTTTCTGCGGCTTTCTGAAGATCGATAACACGGGGATCCCAGGTGGGAATCTGCACACCTTTGAAACCGAGTGATTCGGCCCAGAGGCAGATGGAACGCAGGTTATTGAAAGGGGCCTGATCACCCAAAAACTGGGCGAGAAAAATGCCGGGTCCTTTTAAGGTAGTCATACTGGTTGGTTTGTGTTGGTTTGGTTATAACTTGGTCCATTTTAATTCGCTGGCGCTGCTTTCCACAACTTTCTCCACGAAGAGCATACCCCTGATACCGGCATCGATACCGGGGAAATCGAGCCATTCTTCTTTGGGACTTGTATTGGCAATGCGCGATTGCAGGGTATAGGCGAAGTTGCGATAGATATTCGCAAATGCTTCGAGATAGCCCTCAGGGTGACCGGGCGGCGTGCGTGTACCGGAGCGTGCAAAGCTGCTCAGATAGGGCGTTCCGGCGCGATAAACCTGTGCGGGCTCATGCAACCATTTTACCAGGAGCGTATTGGCATCTTCCTGTTTCCATTCGATACCACCTTTTTCACCATAGACGCGGATTTTGAGGTTGTTTTCCTCACCGGCTGCAACCTGTGATGCAAAAAGATTACCGGTTACACCATTTTCCATACGGAGTAAAACGGAACCATCATCATCCAGCAAACGACCCGGAACCGTGATCTGCAGATCGGCGCAGATGGCTTCCACCTTGATGCCGGTTACATATTCAACCATATTGAACGCATGGGTGCCGATATCGCCCATACAACCGGAAATTCCGCTGCGATTGGGGTCGGTACGCCAGGCGGCCTGCTTGTAGTTGCTGCCTTCCTTGAATTCGGTTAACCATCCCTGTGGGTATTCCACAAATACTTTTCTGATTTTTCCGAGTTTGCCGGAAGCGATTAAGTGCTTTGCTTCCTTCACCATCGGATATCCGGTATAAGTATGTGTGAGACAGAAGATAGCCCCGGTGGCATCCACCACTTTTTTCAGTTCCAGCGCCTCAGCCAGAGAGAAAGTGGCGGGCTTGTCGAGTACCACGTGAAATCCATGCTCCATGGCCATTTTAGCCGGACCGAAGTGAACGTGGTTGGGAGTAACTATGGATACGAAATCCATGCGGACATCCTCGGGAAGAGTTGCCTCGGTTTTGATCATTTCTTCATATGAGCCATAACTGCGATGGGGTGGGAGATGCAGGGCTGCGCCGGTTTCTTTTGATTTCTCGGGGTTGCTGCTGAAAGCTCCGCATACCAGTTCAATTTCTCCGTCGAGCCAGGCCGCCATCCGATGAACGGCACCTATAAATGCATCGAGGCTTCCGCCTACCATGCCCATTCTGAGTTTTCTTGCAATCGCCATGTACAGATAGATATTTTAGTGATAGTCTGATTAGCTATAGCTTACGCATTCCTTCAGTTCCTTCTCTGTATAGGCCAGGTTGTATTGCTTCAATACCTCATCGGGAACTCCGTTCCACTGATTGGGTTTGTTACCCACATAGCCTATGTCCTTCACACCGATTTCAGAAGTATAGAATCCGGTGCAGGTAAGATCTCGCATGAGGTTGAAAAAGTTTACGCCCACCTTTACTTCGGGTTTTGCTTTTTCGGGGTAGGCGATTTCATCCACTACAGCGATTTGTTCCGACTCACTGCAATCCTTAAACGCTTTTTCGTATTTCCGCAAACAGTAGAGATCGAGCCAGCGGAGTCCGCCGCGCATCGGAATCTGGTGTTCGGGCATATCCTTCACGATAAACTCGATGAAATCGGGCACTTTGGCATCGGTGGCGCTTCCGCTCACTTCATCTCTCGGAATAATGATATCGGACAGGATGGCGATGGTGGCCATTTCGTGTTCAGTAAAGAATCGCTCGGAGTTGATCTTGTTGAAATGTTCAACTTCCTCCGGCATACGGTCTATCTTGGATGCATTGAGATCAGCTTTTGCCGCACCGGCATTTTTATCAGCCTCTTTACAGGAGTCCAGCAGGATACCGGTAGAGATGGTTCCCAACGCAATCGCTTTGAGTGATTTTCTTCTATCCATGATGGAAAAATTAGAGGTTATTCTTTTTAAGCTGGTCAATAATATATTCACTGGCGCGCATAGACAAGGCGAGGATCGTCCAGGTGATGTTTTTATCAGCCTGTGAAACGAATGCCGCACCATCCACCACGAACAGGTTCTTACAGTCGTGTGCCTGGTTGAATTTATTAAGCGCAGAATGTCTGGGATCATTACCCATTCTGGCCGTACCGGCTTCGTGAATGATTTTACCCGGCGGGTTCAGGCCGTAGTTGTTTTCCGGACCATCATCAGCGCCCCAGGTAATAATTGCACCCATGTTGTGCATGATTTCCTTGAAGGTTTCCTTCATGTGCTTGGCCTGTTTGATTTCGTAGTCGCTCCATTTCACATTAAAGCGAAGAACGGGGATACCATATTTATCAACAGTATTGGGATCGATTTCGCAATAGTTGTGACGGAAGGCAACGGCTTCACCGCGACCGGCCATCCCGATGGAAGCGCCGTAGAAGAAGCGCTGATCCTCTTTAAGGGAAGCGCCGTAACCGCCGGCTTCTTTCTTCTTGCCATGCACCAGGAATTTTCCGTTCAGGCTCTGAATGCCCATACCGAATCCATAGGCAGGCTGACCGAGTCCGCCCCAATATTCAATATGATAACCTCTGGGGAAATCGAGTTTTTTGTTATCGCCCCACCAGGGAGAGTAAACATGCATACCCCCCACGCCATCTTCGTTGTAACGCTTACGATCGAAGAGCTGCGGAAGTACACCACCCATTTCAGCACCGGTGGAATCGTGCAGGTAACGGCCCACCACATCGCTGGAGTTGGCCAGTCCGTTCGGGTGACGGGGAGATTTGGAGTTGAGCATCAGGCGGGCAGTTTCACAGGCGCTGGCAGCCAGTACCACCACGCGTCCGCTCACCTGGTATTCCATCATATCGTCCTTGTTCACGTAGGAAACACCGGTAGCCAGGCCTTCCTTATCGGTTAATACCTCCCTTGCCATTGCATTGGGAATTACATCAACGTTTCCGGTTGCCATGGCGGGTTTCACCAGTACGGAAGAAGAAGAGAAGTCGGCATATACCTGACATCCGCGTGCACACTGACTACAATAGAAGCAGGATCCGCGTTTGTCATTAATGGGCTTGGTAAGAATAGATAAGCGGGAGGGAATCACCGGCACACCTGCACGGGTTGCACCATTCTTAATGAAGAGTTCGTGCAGACGCGGTTTGGGCGGAGGCAGGAAAAATCCATCCGGGTGATCTTCCAGTCCCTCATTGGTACCGAATACACCGATCAGCTTATCCACTTCGTCGTAATAAGGTTTGATATCGTCGTAGCTGATGGGCCAGTCTTCACCCAGACCATCAATGCTTTTTCTTTTGAAATCTTTCGGGCCGAATCGCAGGGAGATTCTACCCCAGTGGTTGGTTCGTCCGCCTAACATGCGCGCGCGAAACCAGTCCCACTGCGTGCCCGGAGCATGCGTATAGGGTTCGCCGTCAATTTCCCAACCCCAATAACAGGCATCGAAATCACCGAAGGGTCTGAACCGGGTGGATGCACCGCGGCGGGGAGACTCCCATGGCTGTTTCAACTGAGTAACGTTTTTGGCAGGATCGTACATAGGGCCTGCTTCCAGTAAACAAACTTTAATACCGGCATTGGCCAGCGTGTAAGCGGCCATACCGCCTCCAGCACCAGAGCCTACGATGATGACATCATACTTGACGGGCTGTTTTTTAATCTGTAATCCACCCATTTTTTGCTTGCGATTTGATTTATGATAAGTGCGTTAAAATTAACGGATAAAACTAAATGAGCGCCTGAAAATACGGATGGTTTTGCATTTCGTGAAATAAGGATGGGATATGATGAAATTGTTTAACCTAACAAGTGTTATTTCTTTTTTTTTCTCACAGTGGATAAGAACTCTTTGAAATATCAGTGAAAGCCATAAATTTATGACTGCTCTGTATTTAATAACCTCAATGATATGCAAGCCAACATCAATCGAAACAAACTGTTTGTAGCCAGTTGTCTTTCCCTTTTAGTTACATCACTGTCATTCGGAATTCGCGCAGGTTTACTTGATACCTGGAAATTTGAATTCGGATTATCACAGGAGCAGGTGGGTGTGATCACCAGTACTGCTTTCTGGGGCTTCCCGCTGGCCATTATTATCGGCGGAATGGTAGTGGATATAATCGGTATGAAACGTCTGCTGCTGATAGCCGCGCTGTTTCATATTCTCGGTATTGTATTAACAATTACCGCAACAGGATTCTGGCCATTATTTATTTCCACCCTGCTGATCGGGTTGGGTAATGGTACCGTGGAAGCTGCCTGTAACCCGCTGGTTGCAACTTTGTATCCCGATAAGAAAACGACCAAACTCAACCACTTTCACCTTTGGTTCCCCGGAGGTATTGTGATTGGTACACTGATCGTTTATATTCTTGGCGTGCAGAATCCGGATACAGGGTTCCTGGCTAACTGGAAATTCCTGGTTGGCATCATGCTGATTCCCGCAGTTATTTACGGCTATCTGTTTGCAAAACTGGAATTCCCCGTTACAGAACGCGTGGCTGCCGGTGTGAGCACTGGCGAAATGTATCGTTCCCTCGGAAATCCGCTTTTCATATTGATGGTAATTCTGATGTTGGGTACTGCTATCACTGAGCTGTTCACCGGTCAATGGATCGATGTATTATTAAAGAATGTATCTGAAAACGCACTCCTTCTCCTCACTATCGAAACCGGTGTGATGGTGCTGGGAAGGGCATTTGCAGGTCCCGTTGTAGGAAAATTCTCCTCTCAGGGGGTGCTGCTGATGTCTGCAATTATCTCCACAATTGGCTTGTATATCCTCGGACATTCATCGGGAACCATGCTCTTTGTTGGTGCTATCATCTTCGGTATCGGCGTATGTTATTTCTGGCCCACCATGATTGGTTTCGTGGCTGAATATCTGCCCAAAACGGGTGCCGTTGGCCTGAACCTCGTAGGTGGTGCCGGTATGTTTGCCGTTTCTATCTACACCATCTTTATGGGTGGCTATTATGATCGCCTGCTGGCTGATAAACTTCCCGCCGGCGCTGATCTCAACCAGTATATGGGCGCTGCTCCCGGTTCCGAAATGGCACAGGCGCTGAACAATGCGAAGGCTGCAGCCGGTCCGGAAGTGATCAACGTAACCATGATCATTCCCATTATTCTGACCGTGGCATTTGCCGGACTGTTTTTCTATATGAAGTCCAAGGGAAAATCCAAGCCCCTGGCTTCGGTTAGTCATTAATGTATGTTGAATAAAAAAAATAACAGGCGGGTCGCCATTAAGCAGTTGATGACGATTGGTGCCGCGATGGCTGTTTCGCCTGCAGGAATGGCCGCAGAGAAAGAAGTCGAAGAATCTGTTAATCCGGTTATGAAAGGGAATATTAATCACTCGGTTTGCCGCTGGACCTTCGGCCATCTGAGCCTCGAGGAATTGTGTAAGGCAGCGAAGGAGAT
>DATCJQ010000157.1:0-2010 GCA_036562745.1 Flavihumibacter sp. | reverse complement strand
TCAGGGGCTCGCAATGACACATAAGAGGACTTTTCATTCATCGTGGCCTGTGCTTCAGGTGATAATTGCGAGCGCAGCGAAGCAATCATTAACGGTGCCTGTAGGTATGTGAACGAGATCGCCACGGCACTACGTGCCTCGCGATGACACGAAAGGAAGCTATTTTCACAGCAAAGACGCAGCGCGTGGCGAACTCGTCCAATATACAGGCAGTATTTGCCATATCCCTTCTTTCTTGCCAGCTCATACCCAGGGTGGTAAAATAATCTCATAGTTGTGTACAATTTTGTGCTCAGCGAGGGTAAAATGGATTTCTATCGTATTCAGGACAAAATCATCAGCTGGCAGAAAATCGAAAAGACCCTGCGCAAAGCCTTGACCATGAGAGCGCGGGGATTTTCTCAACAGGAGGTGGCCGACCGGCTGCAGATAGACCGGACCTTCATTTCCCGGCTGGAAGGTATCGGTGAGCTGCGGAAAGGGCAATCTATAGCTTTTGTAGGCTTTCCCATAGCTAACAAGGATGAGATTAAGGAATTGCTGGAAAATGAAGGCTGCGATTTCATATTGATTATGAATGAACAGGAACGGCTTGATTTTATCAACCAGCGCAACGGCAAGCAGATGCTGGATGATCTGATGGATCTGACCGCCCAAGTGCGCTCCTATGACACCATCATCTGTGTAGGATCCGATCAAAGGATAAAACTATTTGAAAGATTACTGGACGGGCAAGTCATATCAATTGAAATAGGATCTTCACCCATTACCGAGGACAAATGGGTTGATCCCCAGGAAATCCGCAAAATACTGCGTTCTATTAAATCTGCCCGGGGATAAGGGCATATTAAGCTAAGGAGGGTTTCGCTTGAAACACATCGTCAGCGTTAGTCTGGGTTCCTCGAAACGAGATCATGCTTTTGAAATCGACTTTTTTGGCGAACATTTCCTGATTGAACGGATCGGGACCGATGGTGATTGGGATAAGGCTATCGAGCTGATTCGCAAATTTGACGGTAAGGTGGATGCCTTCGGGATGGGCGGCATCGACCTGTATATATACATTGCCGGCAAACGGTATATTATCAAAGATGCCAAACGGTTGGTGGCAGAGGCCAAAAAGACTCCCATGGTGGACGGCAGCGGCCTGAAAAATACCCTGGAGCGCAAGTGCATCATGGATGTGCAGCAGGAAGGGATATTGGACCTGCGGGGCAAGAAAGTACTTATGGTCTGTGCCGTGGACCGGTTTGGCATGGCGGAAGCCTTTGCCGAAGTGGGTGCTCAGCTGACCCTGGGTGATCTTATTTATACCGTGGGGGTGCCGATACCGATGCATTCCCTGAAAACCCTGGCGGTAGTGGGCAGAATTTTCGCGCCTTTTGTGGTCAGAATGCCCTTTGATAAACTGTATCCCACTGGCTCCAATCAGGAAGTCATAATTCCCAAGCACTCCAAATATTATTATGATGCGGAAGTTCTAGCCGGTGATTTCCTGTATATTCGCCGTTATCTGCCCGAAAAACTGAACGGTCAGGTAATTATAACCAATACTACTACTCCCGATGACATGAAAATGCTGAAAGCTCGTGGCATCAGCAAGGTTATCACCACTACACCGGATATGGGCGGACGTTCCTTTGGCACCAATGTAATCGAAGCGGTAATGGTGACCCTGATCGGACGTCCCATTGACCAGATTGCTCCGGAAGATTATTATGCCATGCTTAAGGAACTGGATTTCAAACCGGGGGTAACCGACCTGGAGAAACTGGATGCTTGACCTGGATTTTGCCTATTTGAGTATGCAAAATAGTGACCGCAAAGGGCTGGCCGGCAGGAAATATTTCCTGGACAGGCTGGCCCCTTTACTTTATGGCCCTCGCATCACCCGGTTAATCGAGGTGCCGCAGCTGGGAGCCGGATGCAATATTCATTTGCCCCTGGGAGCCGGAAACCTTGCCAGTATGCCTGAGTGGGGCCGGCAGCGCTTTTTGGAAAAGACCGGGC
>DATCJQ010000140.1:0-38448 GCA_036562745.1 Flavihumibacter sp. | reverse complement strand
GATATGGCCCGTCAGAATACCATACAATTCCTCGAGCAACTCGAGGGCAAAGGTTTTGCGGAACCCAATCCATACCCCATGTTTCCGAATCCGCCTGGACTCCTGCGACTGGAACCGCATTCCCCCGGATTGAAAGACCGGATTTGGTGGGGATCAGCCTCTAACGGTACCGCCATCTGGGCAGCGGAACTGGGCATGAACCTGCAAAGCTCCACCCTCAAATATGATGAGAGCGGCAAACCCTTCCATATCCAGCAGGCAGAGCAGATCAGAATGTACAAGGAAGCCTGGAAAAAGGCCGGGCATAAACGCGAACCCAGGATCTCGGTGAGCCGGTCGATTTTTGCGCTGGTCACCGATCAGGACCGTTATTATTTCGGGCAGGAGGCCAATCGCACCGATTCCATCGGGATGATCGAACCCAACCGCACGGCCATATTCGGACGCAGTTATGCTGCCGAACCGGATCAGCTGATTAAGGAACTGGCGCAGGATGAAGCCATTCAGGAAGCAGACACCCTGCTGTTAACCATCCCCAACACATTGGGAGTGGAGTACAATGTGCATGTGCTGGAGTCTATCTTAAAATACGTGGCTCCAGGACTCGGCTGGCGGTAAATAATAAAAGCAGCGCCAGGCATCCTGCACATTGAACCTTAGTCTATCGCCGGAATCAACTCCTTGTTCTGCATCACCCAGCGGAGCAGGGCGTTGTTTCCGTCTTTCAGATCCAGCTTCTGGCAGATGCTGTGGCGATGGTTTTTCACCGTATAGGGACTTAAATACAACAAATCAGCGATCTCCCTGGTGGTTCTGTTCTGCGAAATATGATGCATGATACGTCGTTCCATACTGGTCAGCTCCGCCACGGGAAGATCCTTTTTCCGGAAAGCGCCGATCTCCTTATTCGCTTCCAGCGTGGGCCAGGCCAGTTTCAGCGCGGCATAAATAGCAGATTCATCCACCGGTTTAATAATATAATTTAGCGGCTTCTGCTTTAATGCATCTTCAATAATCGCTTTCGACTGATAGGAGGTTATAAATATCACTTCAAAACAATAATGCCGGCGTAACTCTTCAATCAGGCGAATGCCGTCCTGATCCTCTTCCAGGTTGATATCACACAACACCAGGTGGGGCAGCATCTCGCTCATGGTCAGTTGTAGTTCCGCATTGTTCAAAGCAATCGCCGTGGTGCAGGGAAAATTGTTTTTCACCTGCAGCTCGATATAACGGGCAATTATGATATCGTCTTCTAGAATCAGTACCCTCATTTAGATAAGATTGGGGAAATTAAACACATATTTTACGCCCCGGTCTGAAATTACACTGAATTTGCCCTTCAGTTGCCGGGTAAGATCAGTAATCAAACTCAGTCCGAAACTATCCGCCGATGGGTTCGACATGCCCCTGCCATTGTCTTCGTATCGCAGCGTCCAGTAAACTCCGTCCCGTACAATCTCGATCGAAATATTCGGTTCATCCGTTCCGCAAAAAGCATGTTTATACGAATTGGTGATCAGTTCCGTTACGATCAGTCCCACGCATAATCCCGCCTTGGCTGTCAGCACCAGTTCCTTGTCAATCTGCAAATCCATATTGATGGGCTTCTCCGGGGGAAACATGATCTTTGAATGCGCCGCAATATCCGCGATGAAATCCGCCGGCGCGATCTGGCTGCTCTCGAGAATCTTGCTGGGATTGAGCCGCTCGTTCACCAGCATCATCGCCTTAATGCGTGTGATATTATCTTTCAATATGGATGTCGTAACCTTCTCCTTCGATCCCTCGAGTTGCAGAATATTTAGTCCGTATAACAATTGCAGATTGTTCTTCACCCGATGGTTCAGTTCATTCATCAGCAGCTCCACATGTTCGTTTCGTTGCTTGAGTTCACGGGTGCGGTCCAGTACCTTCCGTTCCAGCTCTTCGTTCTGGTGCTTCTGCATTTCGGTTATGCGTTCCAGATAGAGATTCTTATCCTTCTCGTTCTGCCAGAGCTTGCCACTGATGGCCGCCAGGAAAAACAGGCTCACCGATACCAGCATCAGTCCCGATGCAATGGAAAAAAGCACAATCACTTTTTCCTGGAAGATCACCAGCGAAATGGTCAGCAGGACGGACACCAGCAGGTAAAGAATCACCCCGTAACCGAGATAACGTTCATAGCGATCGAAGCCTTTCCACTGCATCAGCAAGCGGCCAATAAACAGAATTTGCACCACGATGAATCCGCTGTTCACCTCGCTCATCAGACGGAAATTGCCGGTGAATTTATTAACGCAGTAAGAGAGAATGCTCAATCCAATTATCCCAAGTACAATAAAACGACCGATCCGGTACAGTTTGAAATTCCGCTTCTTAATCTTCCAGAAGTCGAGCAACAGCATATAAAATCCGGCGATGCCCAGGTGCAGAAAATGTACGGTGAACCGCCATCCCGTTATCGGATCCCCGGGAAAAAACCAGTCGATCAGGTAACGGTTGAGCGAAAGGTTATACATAATGATCCCCATGATAAAAATCGCCAGCCACAGATAGGGACGATAGCGCGTAATGGCCCAGGTGATCAGCACGAACAGCAATAAAACCATGGCCGCTCCCTGGAACCAGAAATCCACCAACTCACGATGCTGTTTATGTTTCAGAAAGGAATGCAGTTCCTCGAGTTCAAAATCAAAAATCGGACGGTACTTCTTGTTATGCCAGCTTCGTATCAGGAGGATATAGGGAACCCCTTCATCCAGCTCGAAGTGGAAATGGAAACGGCTGTCGCCATTATAAATTTCACCAACCGGACGAAATGCGCCCGCTTTTCTATGCATATAACTTGCTCCGGCCGTATCGGGCAGCAGATACAAATCGGCATGTGTGAGGTGTTTGAATGAAAGCACCAGTTCCATTTCCTTTTCACTCCGAACCCTGGTCATGAGCCAGTAAACGCCATCGACCCGGGAGGGATGAAATGCTGCGAGCGGCTGAAATGCCGAGCGATTCTGCAGCAGGCTGTCGGCACTGAAATTCCGCTCGAAATCTTCCAGCACCCTGAAATATGGACGCAGACTGATTGGTTCGTTTAAACGGGTAATATGCAGACTGTCGGAACCGGCCCTGACTCCGTTGGGGCAAAACAATAGGATAATGACAAGCAGCAGCGAACTGAGGCCAAGCCTTGGTTTAATGGGTTTCAATCTCGGGTTAGTCTTGATGGAAATATTCCACCAAGATAAGAAGACCTGCGAATTTTCATCCTATATAAATGGTTGATAATCGTTGCCCCGGATGTTTTTGAACCCTGGGGTCTATCTTGTTTTTTAGCCGATTGCCCTTCTGTTTTTACCAGTCTTCAAAAGTATTCAAGTAAAGGTTAACTATTAGATAGTTTTGCGCCACCTTATTTATCAAACCTTATCCTTTTTTACGATGAAAAAGTATTTTATCCGTTTCGGAAAAGTACTGGGCATTCTATTGGCCCTGGTGCTCGTTTTTTATGCGTGGGTCGAGATCAGCTTCTACCGCAAAGCGCATGCTTCCTATAATTTCCCCATTTCTCCCGGCGTGCGGGTGGATTCCAGCCTGATCGAGCGGGGTGCACACCTCGTGCAGATCAAGGGATGTACCGATTGCCATGGTGGGGACCTCTCCGGACGAATTATTGAAGACAATTTTCCGGTGGGACTGCTGGTGGCACCGAATCTCACGCCTTCGGAATCGGGATTGGCACATTACACGCTCAAGAATTGGGTGATGGCTCTCCAGCATGGCATAGACCCCACGGGACGTCCGCTTAAAGTGATGCCATCCTTCGAAACCTCCAGGCTTACGCTGGAAGATATGTCGGCAATTATCAGTTATGTGAATAGTGTGCCGCCTGTGGAGAATAATCTGCCCGAAACCCGACTGGGACCGGTGATCAAAGTGATGACCAAGCTCTCTGATATTCCGATGTTTTCGGTGGATCTGATTGATCACGAAAAGCCACTGGAATCCAAGCCCGAGTTTGAGAATTCCGTTGAGCTGGGTAAATACCTTTCGGTACCCTGTACCAGTTGTCACCGTCCGGATCTGAAAGGCGGTGAAGCCTTTGTTCCGGGAGGATTGCCGGCGCCTAGTATCGCATCCGATGGTCGCGTAGGTACATGGTCGGTGGATGAGTTTATCAAAACGCTGAAAACAGGCGTACGGCCTGACGGACATAAACTGGACTCCACCCAGATGCCCTGGCCCATGACCGCGAAATACACCGAGGAGGAACTCAGCGCGATGTATCAGTATTTCAGATCGGTGAAATAAAACAATGCGGGTCCCGCGATTCTCGCGTTAGTCCCCATTGGACCGGATAGAAAGGAGCAAGGACAGCTCAGAACAGTGGTTAGTGTTAACTGTGCTAAATTTAGTTATTTACAGTTATGACAAAACGATTGTTCTGCAAAGGGCTGGCCCTGCTTCTTTTTTTGCTGGCGGGCGGCCTGTTTACAATAGCTCAGACAGTTGAGCCGGCAGCCCTGACCTGCGAGTATCTGACTAATCCGTTGGGCATCGATATCTCACATCCGCGACTGAGCTGGCAGGTGCAATCGAAACAGAGGAACCAGTTTCAGTCGGCCTATGAACTGGAAATTCGTGCCGACAATCACTGGAACAATGGCTCCGGCCTTCTCTGGACCAGCGGGAAAGTGGAGTCATCCGAGTCACTGCATATAGACTATAAGGGCCCCGCGCTGAACTCGTTCACGCGTTATTACTGGAGGGTGCGGATTTATGATCTGGAGGGAAGGCCGTCGAACTGGAGTCTGCCTGCCTGGTTTGAAACAGCGCTCTTATCGCCGGATGACTGGACAGCAGCCTGGATCAGCGATGGTAAACCACTGCCCACCCGCGACGAAGATTTCTATGAACCCGATCCCATGCCACTGTTCCGCACCGTGTTCAAGACATCCAAAAAAATTGCAAGCGCACGCCTTTATATAACAGGTCTCGGATACTACGAAGCCTATCTCAACGGAAAAAAAGTGGGTGATCATGAACTGGATCCCGGTTGGACAAGGTATGATAAAGAGATTTTATACTCCGTTTTCGACGTTAGCTCCCAGTTGAAACAAGGTGCGAATACGGTCGGCATCATGGTGGGCAATGGCTGGTTTAATGTATGGCCTATGCGGATGTGGGGCCGATTCAACCTGCGCGAGGCCCTGGTTAGTGGTCGACCCATGGTGAAAGCCCAGCTTCGCATTTTGTATAAAGACGGATCAGTTGAAACGATTCATACTGACCGGAACTGGCAGATGAAAACGGGACCGGTTATCCGAAACAGCGTGTACCGGGGTGAAGAATTTGATGCCCGGGCCATCCCGGAGGGTTGGCTGACCAGTACGGGAACCCTGCCCGGTTGGACCAATGCCAGGGAAGTCGATGGTCCGGGTGGTGTATTGAAAGCGCAGTTGATTCCGCCGATCCGTGTCACCCGCCGGATCCAACCCCAATCCATAACCGAAGTTTCACCCGGAGTATACCTGGCGGATATGGGACAGAATTTCGCGGGCATGGTGCGTATCCGCGTGAAGGGTACGGCGGGTACGACCATCATCCTTCGGTATGGCGAAGACCGTTTACCCGACGGGAACATTAATGTGATGACCGCGGTGACGGGTCAGATCAAATCAGGAAATGGTGGTCCGGGTGCCCCGCCAATCGCCTGGCAGGAAGATCGGTACACGCTGAGCGGAAAAGGAGTGGAAGAGTGGCAGCCGCGCTTCACCTTTCATGGTTTCCGTTATGTGGAGATCAGAGGCTGGCCCGGAAAACCGCGTCCGGAGGATATCATCGGTTTGCGTATGAATTCTGATGTGCAGCCGGCCGGTTCATTTGTCAGCAGCAATAGCATGTTCAACCGGCTGGACACCATTACAGACTGGACCTTCCGTAGCAATATGTTCAGTGTGCAATCCGATTGTCCGGGTCGCGAGAAATTTGGCTACGGTGGAGATATAGTGGCTACGGCCGAGTCATTTTTATATCGCTATGATATGGCGAATTTTTACCGGAAGGCGATCAGCGATTTCCGAAACGATCAGTGCTCACATGGAGGCATACCCGAAACAGCACCCTTTGTTGGGATTGCGGACAAGGGTGTTTGCGAGCATTCGGGGCCGATTGGCTGGCAACTGGCTTATCCCTATATGATTCGTCAGCTTTATGATTTTTATGGGGATAAGGCGCCGATGGAAGAATTGTATGAAACCGTTGTGAAACAGGTTGCGTTGTTGCAGCAGACAGCAATAGATGGATTACATTTCCTCGATATCAGTGATCACGAATCGCTCGACACCAAACCCGAAGCATTGAGTGCATCGGTGTTTTATCTGCATCATGTGGATTTACTGGCTTCCTTTGCACAGATTCTGGGTAAGCCCGATGATGCGGGGAAATATAGCGAGATGGCTGGGGCGCTCCGCGAACGGATCCGTGCAAGATTCCACGTAACGGGAAGCGGACGATTTGATTTGGCCACGCAGGCGGCGCAGATCTTTGCCTTTTATTACAAACTGGTTCCTGAACAGGAAAAAGAACTGGCCTGGAATCAGCTGCTTGCCGAGTTCAGGCGGAACAGGGAGCATTTATCAACAGGTATTTTCTCCACCAAGATGCTCTTCGATGTGCTTCGTGAAATGAATCAGAACGAATGTGCCTACACCATCGCAAACCAGCGTGATTATCCGGGCTGGGGACATATGATTGAAAAGGGTGCCACCACACTCTGGGAAACCTGGGCTTATTCAGACAATGTCTATTCGCAGAACCATCCCATGTTTGGCTCGGTGAGCGAATGGTTCTATCGTTCACTGCTTGGAATCAACAGTCTGGATGCGGGGTTCCGGAAGATACAGATCAAGCCGCAACCCGCTGGTGATCTAAAAAGCGCCAAAGGACATTACGAATCCGTCCGCGGACGCATCGGTGTGGAGTGGCGGAAAAAGGCAGACAGTTTCGAGATGGAGGTGGATATCCCTTCCAATACCGAAGCCGAGATCTGGATTCCCGCTTCGTCAGCCGCCCGGATCACCGAATCGGGTAAATCACTGCTTATGACCGAAGGGATTCGTGTGATCCGGGAGGAAGCCGGTTATGTGGTGCTGCGGGCAGGCGGGGGATCCTATCAGTTCCTGGTGAAGCCATCCTGATATTGTGGAAATTGTATCCGGCAGCTCGGGCATTACACATCCTGTATTTCGGGTTCAACCAGTTTGGCGAGTTTTTCCAGCGATTCCTGCCAGCCGAGATAACAAAAATCGGCCGGTATGGCTTCGGGTATACCTTCCTGTTGGATCCGGATTTCCGTTCCCGCTACATTCTTCTTCATTTCGATAGTGGTGGTCATTTCCCCCGGCAGATTGGGATCCTCAAATTGATCGGTATAACGCAGGTACTCGTTGGGACGAATCTCCTGGTATTTGCCATAAAAGAAACTGATATTGCCGGTGTGGAAAGTCTCGAAAGACATTCTGTATTTACCACCTTCTTTCACCTCCATCTCGTGAACTGTGCAGGTAAAGCCATAGGGAGGCAACCACGAGGCAATGGCAGCCGGATTGGTAAATGCGCGAAAGAGTTTTTCCGGTGTTGTTTTTAATACCCTGTGCAGGGTAACTGAATTGTTTTTCATACCATCTTATTTGATACAAAGATGGCAGAATCAATCGGGCATGAGCCTGTGTGCACCCGTCAATTCACCGGGCAGAATGCGTCAGAATTCCTGTTACTTTGATGCAGAGTTCTTAGGATTTTAAGCTCTCTTCATGGGTGGGACCGTATAATCCCGGCACCTTGTTACCGGTAGCGCGGAGATACACGATCATTTCGCCGCGATGATGATACACATGATTGAATAACATATTGCGGGCAACCACACCGCGGGGCATGGGCCCAAGCAGAACTTTATCACCCATTTTCATGGTCCAGTTCACCTGAAGATCTTCGTCCTTAATGGATTTTAATGCGGTGCGGGCAGTTTCCACACTCTGTTCAAAAAGTTCTATGGTGGCTTTGATATCGGAGGGATCCTTTCTTTCCAGTTTGTCTACCGACAAATCAAATACTTCCTGCGTAAGCACTCCCGGATACCAGTAGTAAATGGTGGCAATATGCTGTGCCAGTTCGCCCATGGTCCAGGATTTCTCAGACGGACGATAACCAAGGTCTTTTTCCGGTATGGCCTGTAATAATCGTCGGGTATTTTTTACTTCGTGTTCGAACTCGGTAATCAGCGTAAGGATAATCATATTGCTAAGGTTTATTACTAATATACCGAATTATCACCGGATCATTCCATCAGCGCTTTCTGTGCAATGGTCTGCCGGTATTTGAGCGGACTAATATTTAATGACTCTTTAAACTGGCGATTAAAATTGGAGATGTTTTCATATCCGCAATTGTAAGCCACACTATGAATGCTTTCATCGGTTTCCTGCAGTAGCTTGCATGCATGACCTACCCTGATCTCCTTCACAAAATCGAAATAGGTTTTACCGGTGCTTTTCTTGAAGAAACGGCAAAAGGCGGAACGGCTCATGAATGCCAGGTCGGATACAGTTTTGAGATCAATCGGCTTATTGAAATTTTCGAGGGTGTATTCCAGCACCCGATTAATCCGATCCGACTGATTATCCACTACCTGTTCGGTAAATCCGGCGCTTGATAATTGCTCGTAAGACTCTGACTTGGCCAGAAAATTCAGCAGGTCGAGCAGGCTTAACACCCGGTCAAAATCGTCTGTTTCGAAGGTGCGCTGCATTTTGGCTATACATTCTTTTTCGATATCACCAAAGAAACGCAGTCCGAGTTGTGAGCGATCGAGCAACTGTCTTACCAAACGCCCCTCAGGGATTCGGAAGAATTCTTTACCCAAAAAGCTTTCGGAAAAATGTACCACATAGGCCACCGCATTGGGGTTGACGTTGGAAGGATCCTCTTTCCAGCAATGCGGAAGGTGCGGGCCAATCAGTACCAGTTCCGTTTCATTGAAGTTTTTAATGCTATCGCCCATAAAGCGCGTACCCACGCTACCCAAAATAAAAATCAGTTCGTACTCGGGATGGTGGTGCCAGGCGGTTTTGAAAAGAGGGGGATTTTCAAAAACCGTCGAAAATGAAAACAGTTGCGAGTAAGTGATTTTGCGATAAACGGGAATCATAATCTGATATCTAATTTACTCATTTTTTTCATTTATTGACCGCGGCTTTCAGGGTTGAAAATATAGTATAAGAAACGGCAAACTTGGGTCTTTTTACGCCTGTTGTGCCATTCTAATATTGTAGAACGATAACAAATCGATTCTTGTCATGAAAGTGAAAATCAACCTGACCAAACTATCACTGCTATTAATGGGATTGCTGCAGCTGGCCGCTGCACCGGCATTCTCCAACGGGATAAATCCCATCCCCGAATACCGGTGGATCATCAAAGAAATTTCCGGTAGGATAACCGACGAAAACGGAAATCCACTTGCCAATGTTACCGTTCGGGAAAAAGGTGGAACTGCAGCCACCACCACAGACAATGACGGACAGTTCAGAATCATGCTTTCTGATGCCGGCACCTTCTTAATTATCAGCCATGTCGGTTATGAATCCATTGAGATCGATATCCGAAACCGGCAAACGATCAGTATTCAACTTAAACCCGACGGCTCATCCAAGATGGAAGAAGTGGTGGTGGTAGGCTATGGCAGCGGGACGGTAAAAAAACTTACCACTTCAGTATCCTCCATTAAGGAAACCCAAATTAAAGACATGCCCATCGCATCTGCTGCGGATGCTTTTACCGGAAATGTATCAGGGGTGCTGGTGGAGAACTCATCGGGTGCACCAGGAGCCCTTCCTGTGATAAGAGTACGCGGTTATGGTTCGGTTAATGCTGGCAGTGAGCCTCTCTATATAGTGGATGGAATGATTGTGACGGGCAACGAATTCCGATTGGTCAATCCCAAAACCATCGAAAATATCACCGTCCTGAAAGATGCTGCGGCTGGCGCAATTTACGGCTCCCGCGCCGGGAACGGGGTAATCATCGTGACCACCAAAAAAGGGAAGGGAAGGGCTAAATTCAGTTTCAATTCCAATGTGGGACTTCAGCACGTGGAGCGGAAAATCGATGTATTAAGCGGCCCGGAATATGTAGAATTCAGCCGCCGTGCCTATGAATCCTCCGGCCAACAGGTTAGCTTCCCTGCCAATATTGCGAACACGAACTGGCAGAATGAAATCTTCCGGAACGGAATGTTCCAGAATCAGCAGATTGCTGCCAGTGGCAGTACCGAAACCGTGCAGTATAGTATCTCCCTGAACTATATGCAAAACCAGGGTTCGGTGATTGAAACCTACGAGAATATCTATTCTTCCAACGGGAATTTCAATATCAAACTCAGCAAAAAACTCGATATCGGTTTCAATTATACGGCATCCTATCACAAACAACGTGCAGCCGACAAACTTGCCGGTCCCGCACACGGTGGTGGGGGCGTACTGGAAGATGCCGTCGTTTTTTATCCCACTATTCCGGTTTATACCGAAAACGGCGACTATGGCGAAGTGCGTAACCAGGATTGGGGCGATCCGGTGGATTATGGGGGGTATGGAAACCCGGTGGCTGCACTGAAGGAAGTGCATGATATCCGATCCGGTCTGAACGGAATTGGTAAACTCTTTCTGAAATATCAGCCTATAGCCGGTCTGACCATCAACGGAAGCTTTAACGGACTTGTATATACGAATTTCCGCGACTATCATGAAAGTCCCTATATGGCCGGCAACGGTCATAGTGAAAATGCGAATTTTTCCAATCCGCGTTATGATAACATCACTGCTTCACAAACCAACGGGCTCAGAACATCTTATATGGCCGATGCATTTGTGGAATACAAAAAGACATTTGGATCTGTTCACAATCTGACCGCCGTTGCCGGTTATAGCCAGCAGTATATCGGGTATCGGGGAACGGAAGCATGGTCTTCTGTAAATGACCGCGGTTCAAACGCAACCAACCCGCTGCCACGGTTCAGTAATTACCTGCGTCCGAATATTTTTGGTGCCAATGATATCCGCGGCGGTGGCGGATTCTCCGAGGAAACATTCGAATCTTATTTCGGTCGGATCAACTACGATTATGATGATCGTTACCTGTTTATGGTATCGCTGCGCCGGGATGGTTCCTCCAAATTTGCCCCGGGAAATCGTTATGGCATATTCCCGGCAATATCCGCAGCATGGAGAGTTACCGGCGAGTCCTTCGCGAAAGATATCAACTGGCTGGATGATCTGAAAATCCGCGCGAGCTATGGTATTTCGGGTAATGACCAGATTGGTCCCTATTCCTGGCAGGGCCGACTATCCTACGGAGGAACCTATGTATATGGTCCATCCGGACAAACGGCCGGTGCCGCAGTGACAGCCAACCCCTCTTCACTCGAAAATCCCAAACTGAAATGGGAAACCAATGAACAGTATAATCTTGGTATCGATCTGAGTATCATAAAGAACCGGATCGCCTTAACAGCAGACTATTTTGTGAAGAATACGAGAGATCTCCTGCTCAGCAGACCCCTGCCTGCAGAAAACGGGGTATCGGGTTCTTTTATGGATAATATCGGTAACCTGAGAAATACCGGCATTGAACTGGCGCTCACTACTGTGAATATTCAGCAGAAGGATTTCAGTTGGACCAGTAACTGGATTTTCAACCGGATCTGGAATAAAGCCACCAAAATCTTTGCGCCGGATGGTATCATCCGGATGGGCAGTGGCGAATACAACAGTATCTGGATTATTGAAGGAGAGGAGATGTTCCAGTTCTATGGCTACAAAATGAAGGGCGTATTCAAAACCCAGGAAGAACTGAACTCCAACGCACGTCCGAGAAATTCACAGATTGGCGATCCGATAACCGAAGACGTGAACAAAGATGGCCAAATTGATGACATTGACCTGCAACGCCTGGGATCCGCGCTTCCGAAATTCACGTATGGCTTTTCCAATACGCTGCGTTACAAAAATTTCGACCTGAACATTCTGGTGGATGGAAGCTATGGCGCTTCAAAATATGTACCTGCCTTGAGAAATATGAGCTGGATATCACCCATCGAGGGGAATATCACCAGGTTCCTGTATGAGCGTGCCGGAACCGTATATGGTGCGCCAAATCTTGATTACACGGGAAACAGATTGTGGCAGAATTCCTATCATATTTTCAACGCCTCTTACCTGCGCATCAAGAATATCACCCTGGGTTATTCATTACCCACATCCTTATGCGAAAAGATTTCCATCAGCGGATTGAGATTCTTTGTGAGCGGACAAAACCTCCACACGTTCACCAAATATCCCTGGTTCAATCCGCAATCAAATTATTATAACGGTGCGGCCGGAGCCGCGCAGTTTGGTGTGGACTATGGCGGTTATCCCTTGTCAACCGTATATACCCTTGGTCTGAACCTGACATTCTAAAATCAACTAATTGAATCATTATGGTACGTTTTTATATAGTGCTGTGTATTTTCATCCTTACTGGATGCAAGAAGGATCTGCTCGACAGAAACCATCCGGGCGATCTTAACTGGAATACACTCTACAAAACCAAATCTGATTTTGAAGCTGCGCTGGCCGGAACTTATGACGCAGCGGAACCCCTCACCATTTCAAACATTTATATCGCAGAACTGGCTGGTGACAATGCCTATGTAAGCCGGTTTCGAACATCAGGTGCAGTCGCTGATCTCGACCGGCTTCTTTTCCATCCTCAGTTAAGCGAGTTTAACAGCTATTGGAGCAATGGCTATCGGGTCATCCTTCAGGCCAATTTGCTAATCAACCGGATTGGCAATGCCCAGGTAGATGATTATTCCAAAAAGATCATGATTGCCGAAGCGAAATTCCTGCGCGCCTATGCGTATTTCAACCTGATGCGTGCTTTCGGCGGTGTGCCCATTTACACTCAACAGGCGGATCTGCAGGATATTTACAATGTACCGCGGGCCTCGAAGGAAGAAGTTATGAGTCTGATTGTGGAAGACCTGACGGAGGCAGCCAAACTCGACAGCTACCGTAGTGCTGATGATCGGGCCAGGGCAGGAGGCAAGGCTACCACGGCCGCTGCCCATACCTTGCTGGCCAAAGCCTATCTCTGGAACCGCGACTTCGCCAATGCCGAAACCATTCTCGGATCGATCGTCCAAAGCGGACAGTTTGAACTGGTTGATCTGGAAACACTGTATCATCCCGATCAGCCACTGAATAAGGAGATTATCTGGAGCATCAATTATGAACGATCAGCCAATTTCAGCAATCCATTTGTGACGGCATTTATACCATACAATGCGCCGGCGGGGAGCGTGTATCCGGAAATCCAGGAATCAACGGGAGCAGGCAATGGCATGATTGAACCGGCTGTGCGGAACAAGTTTGAAACCAATGATAAACGCCGTACTCTGCTGATGGAAGAACTGAGTTTTGAGAACCTGGGTATCGTGGACCAGAATATCTTCTCCCTCAAGTATATTGATCGCAACACCACATTCAACTATCTGTCCGGCGCCAATATTCTCATATTCCGTTATGCCGATGTATTGCTTATGTATGCTGAGGCCTTGAATGAAAACGGAAAAACCGGCCAGGCTATCGGATATATCAATCAGGTACGCCAACGGGCAGGAATAGACGAACTGCCGGCTGGTCTCAGCAAAGCCGAAACCTTTCAGGCCCTGGCCGATGAAAGGCAGCGTGAATTGATAATGGAAGGCGATCGCTGGTATGATTTGGTCTTCCGCGGCTATGATTTCCTTCGCTCCACCCTCGAAAGTTTTATGCCAAATGCTTATCTTGAACAGAATCGCAACCTGCAAGTGCAGGAACGTTATATGCTGTTTCCGATACCCTCCAGCCAAATACAGGTTAAGC
Source organism: Flavihumibacter sp. (assembly GCA_036562745.1). Classification (GTDB taxonomy): domain Bacteria; phylum Bacteroidota; class Bacteroidia; order Chitinophagales; family Chitinophagaceae; genus Flavihumibacter. Next base: position 24,502 of record DATCJQ010000140.1, on the reverse strand, counting down.
CTGTGTTACAACAGAATCCCGGCTACAATTAATCGACAATATCCTGATTTATCTGCTTAAATCCGTTGACAGTATGAATTGGCTCAAGCGAAGGAAATTTCAGCTATATCTGTTTGTTTTATGTTTAATGACCAATGTTTCGGTACCGGTGCTCCATGCACAAACGGAACTGGTGTACCTGTCGGGCACCGGTGCTGATCATCGGGTAGACTGGGATTTCTTTTGCTCCAGGGGCAGAAACAGTGGAAAATGGACGAAAATACCGGTGCCGTCCTGCTGGGAACAGGAAGGATTCGGCGGATATTATTATGGATATGGAACGGGAGATAGATTATCAGAAACCGGCACCTATCGCCACCAATTTTATGTGCCGGCAGCATGGAAAGGAAAGGAGATCAGGATTGTATTTGAAGGTGTGATGACCGATGCGCTGGTGAAAATCAACAACAAAATTGCCGGCGATGTGCACCAGGGTGCTTTCTACGAATTCAGCTACGAAATCAGTTCATTGCTGCAATACGGTCATAACAATTCGCTCGAAGTATTGGTAAAAAAACATTCCGACAACAAATCGGTTAATCACGCCGAAAGGGACGCCGACTATTGGGTCTTCGGCGGTATTTTCAGACCCGTTTATTTACAGGTAAAGCCGAAACAGAATATTGACCGGGTGGCCATCGATGCCCGCGCCGATGGAGTTTTGAACGCAGCTGTGCTATTCTCTGATCATGTGAAGTCGGGAAAACTTAAGCTAGAATTGTTCGATAAGAATGGGGATAAGTTGCAGGAATCCGATCATGATATTAAGGGAACGGATACACGAATTCAAACCAGACTTGCCAATCCCTCACTGTGGACAGCGGAGACTCCCGTTCTCTATAAAGCGCGGTTCACCCTGCTGGGTGCAAAGGGGCAGCCCATCCATTCAACGGAAGAGAAATTCGGCTTCCGGACCGTTGAGATCCGGGAAAGCGATGGTATTTACGTGAATGGCATCAGGGTAAAATTAAAGGGAGTAAACCGGCATACATTCCATCCCCGATACGGGCGAACATCTTCCAAAGCCATGAGCATCGAAGCAGTGAACCTGATCAAGGACATGAATATGAATGCCGTCCGCATGTCGCATTATCCGCCCGACAAGCATTTTCTCGATGTGTGTGACTCACTGGGATTATTCGTATTAAATGAGCTGGCCGGCTGGCAGCGACCCACTTACGATGATACCGTCGGACGAAAATTGATACGCGAGATGGTAATCCGCGATCAGAATCATCCCTCCATAATCCTTTGGGACAATGGCAATGAGGGTGGATGGAATAATAACCTGAACGAGGAATTTGCCAAATGGGATCTGCAAAAGCGTGAAGTGATACATCCCTGGGAAGATTTCGGCAAGTTCAACAACTATCATTACATGGATTACAATTACCTGAGTAATGATGGATTCAACCGCCGCAAGATTTTTATGCCCACCGAGTTTCTGCATGGTTTATATGATGGAGGACACGGAGCGGGATTGGAGGATTTCTGGCTTCGGATGTGGAACGATCCGCTGTGCAGCGGAGGCTTCCTCTGGGTATTTGCCGATGAAGCCGTGGAACGCTCCGATAAGAACGGAGCCCTGGATACCTATGGAAACGAAGCGCCTGACGGCATAGTTGGACCCTATCACGAAAAAGAGGGAAGTTTTTATACCATCCGGGAAGTTTGGTCGCCGGTTTATTTTGAGAAGAAGTATATCACCCCCGACTTTGATGGAATATTTCGGATCGAGAACCGCTACCATTACACCGACCTGAAAGATTGCCGCTTTGTGGCTGAATGGGTACACTGCGCCAATCCGAATCAGCCTTTGGGAGAACAAATTGGATTTCGGGAAGTATTTTCCGTGCCTCTTCAACCAGAACAGAAAGGCAAAATCCAACTCAACAAACCCGCTTCATGGCTGAATTTTGACCTCCTGCGCATCAAAGCCTGGGATCCGACAGGCCGGCTCATTCATGAATGGAGCTGGGCAGTTAAGACGGCCCGTACCAAAACGGAAGAACTGCTGAAGATGGCGAATCAGTCGGGTGGATCTAATAACGTAAACGCAGAACCGAATTTCAGCAGTGGTGTAAAGCCACTGATTCAGGAAACGGATTCCTATTACGGAATCAAAACACGGGAGCTGGAAATGCGGATTAACAAATCAAATGGGCAATTGATAAGAATTATTAAGGCAGGCAAAGAAATTCCCCTGGGCAATGGACCGGTTTTCGTTGACAATAAAAAGGAGCTGGAATCTGTCAGGCATTTATACCATAACGATACCCTGATCATAGAATCCCTGTTCAAGGGAGGTGATTTCTTCCGTTGGATCATAGCCGGACAGTCTTCCGTAATTAAGCTGGAAGCTGCTTATGAGCCATCGCGATACAGCAAATTTGCCGGCATCAGTTTTTCGTACCCCGAAGACCAGGTGGCTGCAGCCAAATGGATGGGCGACGGGCCATACAGGGTATATAAAAACCGGATGAAGGGTGTAGGATTTGGGCTCTGGGAAAAAGCCTATAATAATACGGTCACGGGCGAATCGGGCTATGTCTATCCCGAATTCAAAGGGTACCACAGTAATTTGTATTGGTTGCGCCTTCAGAACAAACAAACACCTGATTTCACCATCTATGTTCACACCGACGATATCTTCCTAAAACTGTTTACGCCGCAGGAACCGGCCAGGCCCGAGCGGGCAAAGATGGTATATCCTGAAGGTGACTTATCCTTCCTGCATATTATCAACGGAATCGGCGATAAGTTTCTTGAACCGGAAAAACTGGGTCCGCAGTCCAATCCGGTATTGTTTAACAAGGAAAGACTACACCTGGGGAAACTGCATCTTTCATTAAGTTTTGACTTTAATTAATTGCCATGGTCATATCATTTCAACATAAAACAGTTGTAATTACCGGAGGAACTTCAGGCATCGGGAAGGCAGCTGCTGCACAGTTTGCGGATGCCGGTGCCAAAGTGGTGGTATTGGGAAGAGACCCTTCAAAAATCGAAGACCTGCTGTCTTCCGGTGATACCATCCGCTTTTATCATTGCGAGCTGACCGATAAACAACAGATCAGGGGTGTATTTCGCCGGATCGGGGAGGAATACCGAAAGATAGATGTACTGGTAAACAATGCCGGCATCCAAACCTATGGCACGGCAGAAGATACCAGTGAAGAATTATGGGATAAAACTTTTGATGTAAACCTGAAAGCTGCTTTTTTATGCACCCGGCAGGCCATCCCGCTTATGAAGGGAGTACAGGGAGCGGCGATCGTGAACGTTGGCAGCGTGCAGGGATTTGTTTCACAGCGAAACGTGGCGGCCTATGCCAGCAGCAAGGAGGCCCTTCATGGATTCACGCGATCTGTTGCCATTGACTTTGCGCCCGATATCCGATGTGTGGGTGTGAGTCCGGGTGCGGTGAACACCCCCATGCTTGAACATGATTTAGCAGCATACGAAAATCGTGAAGAGATACTTGAAGAAACGCGGAATATCCACTTACTGCGAAGAATAGCCGAACCTGAAGAGATTGCCAATTTTATCCTTTTCCTCGCCAGCGACAAGGCAAGTTTCGCAACCGGACATACCTATCGTGTGGATGGAGGAATCGGACTGATGATTCAAGGTACCTGAAAATATTAATCTGATATGATGACTCAACCTATCATTCTACTCGACCTGTTTGCCAATCAGGATCTTGCTTGCGGAGAAGGTCCCGTTTGGGACCCAAGACAGCAGGTGCTGTATTGGACTGATGCATTGGGGGAAGCTGTTTATTCCAAAACGCCCTATGAAGATCAATTCTCAGTTTTTCACAGTGGTGTCCAGGTATCAGCACTCGCTTTACATGAAAACGGACTGGTGCTGGCAGGGAAAAACGGATTGTCGGTGTTGGATAACGGTACGATACGCCGAATTGCCACCCATGCCGGCGAAATTGTAGTGAACAACCTGAACGAAGTGATCGCGGATCCCCGGGGGCGTGTTTTTACCGGTCAAGAGGCTTTTACAGAGGAAGGACCGTATGAACCGGGTTACGTCTTCCGTGCAGACCCGGACGGATCCGTTACGGTGGTGGAGGAAGGTATTCATCTTTCAAATGGGATGGGATTCAGCCCGGATGAAACGACCTTCTATCTAACAGATACCATTTTGCGAACAATTTACGCGTATGATTATGATATCGATACGGGGCGGATTTCCAACAGACGCCCACTGATCCGGCTTAAAAGAGAGGATGGATTGCCAGACGGGATGACGGTGGATCGGGACGGGAATATCTGGGTGGCGCATTGGTTTGGCGGAAGAATTACCTGTTTCAATCCCGATGGAGATCATCTCTTCTCGAATTTTCTTCCCGCTGCACAAGTAAGTTCACTTGCATTCGGTGGTACAGATATGACAGATCTTTTTGTAACAACGGCCGCATTGCAATGGGAATCGCCACTGGCTCCGGCGGATCATAATTTCAGATCGCCCCGGGGCGGATCGGTTTATTTGTTCCATGGAATTGGCAAAGGAAAACCGGAATATCTGGCAAGCATTTAACTAAATCAATTACCAAGACGACGATACGATGAAAATTACAAACATTGAATGCAGGGTGCTTAAAATACCTGAGTTGAAAGAAGATGCAACATCTTCTTCTCAGGATGATCTGATAGTGATTGTGCATACCGACGCGGGAATCACAGGTATTGGCGAAACGGATACAGGTCCCTGGCTGGCCAAGGCAGCCATCGAATCACCGGGGAGTCATACCATGGCAATGGGCATGAAAGCGCTGTTGATAGGAATGGATCCATTTGATACCGGCGCCATCTGGGAAAAGCTCTACACCTATACCTGCATGAGCGGCCGTAGAGGTGCAGTGATATGTGCCATGGGAGCCATCGATATGGCCTTGTGGGATATCAAGGGAAAGGCATTGGGCTTGCCTGTTTATAAACTGCTTGGCGGAGCGCACCAGCCTTCAATTACGCCCTATGCCTCCCTTCAGCCTTATGGCAATACCGTGCAGGAATACGGCGATTCACTGGTCGACTGGATCCGCCGCGCACAGGGCTATGGTTTTAATGCGGCCAAGCTGGAATGCACCTTAGGCGGACCGTATAACCATTCGGGACTGAAGGGAACCGACGAGGAAATGGTGGATATTATCCGATCCTGTCGTGAAGCCGTGGGACCAGATATGCGTATTATGGTCGATGTACAATATTTGTGGAATGATGCCAAGTCGGCACTCCGGACCATTCAGAAACTGGAAAGTCTCGATATCTATTTTCTCGAAACACCATTGCAGATTGATAACCTTGATGGCTATGCGCTGCTGGCAAGGGAATCGCCGATCCGGATAGCGGCCGGCGAATGGCAGAATACCCGGTTCGAGTTCATTGATCTTCTTGATAAAGGCAATGTGGATATTGCACAACCGGATATCGGCCGGGTAGGAGGTATTACCGAGGCAGTTCGGGTTTGCCAGATGGCACAGGATCGGGGCAAGCAGATTGTGCCGCACTGCTGGAAATCCGGTATCGGGCTGGCGGCCACGGCACACCTGGCCGCAGCAACGCCCAATTGTCCGATGATTGAATTCCTGCCGGCAGAACTCTGTGACTCTGCACTACGAAAAGAACTGGTGAATGAACCACTGATCATGAAAGACGGTGTGGTATGCCTGCCTGATTCACCCGGGTTGGGAGTTGAACTGAATTACGAAGCAGTAGAAAAATACTCGGTGGATTAATTAATCAAAAAGGCTTATGAGCAGTAGCAACTGGTATATAATTTTTATATCCCTTACCGCAGCCTGTGGCGGATTTCTCTTCGGTTTCGATACGGCATTGATTTCCGGTGCCCTGAGCCCCCTGATTCGCTATTTCGGGCTCGAAGACAGTCCGGTGCTGCAGGGATGGATCGTAAGTTCCGTGGTGCTGGGAAGCGTGGCGGGAGCCATCCTGTCTGGGTATTTGTCCGACAAACTGGGCAGAAAAAACACCCTGGTGCTTACTGCCATACTGTTTTTGGTATCCGCTGCAGGCGCAGCCTTGTCCTACACCTTTGGTGTATTCATCCTGTTCAGGCTTGTATGCGGACTGGCTGTAGGGATTGCTGCCATGGTATCGCCGCTGTATCTCGCGGAAGTTTCGCCTTCGCATATACGTGGACGTATGGTCGCGCTTAACCAGTTAACACTTACCATTGGAATTCTGCTGGCCTATTGCTCCAATCTTTTTATTCAGCGATGGATGGAAGACAATGAGCTCGTGGCCTGGCGATGGATGCTGGGCGTAGCGGCCCTGCCTTCGCTGCTATTCCTGGGATTATTGGCTCGCGTTCCGGAAAGTCCGCGTTACCTCGCTCTCCAGGCCAACAGATCAGCAGAAGCTTTTATGATTCTGGAAAAACTGGTGGGACCCTGCAACGCCCAACTGGAAATGGAAAGGATCAGTAGGCTGGCCGAGCAACGCATTCTTCCCATGCGCGAACTGGTGCGTCCGGCTTTTAGGAAAGCCACCTGGATGGCGCTGTTTCTTTCCATCGTGTCGCAGCTCAGCGGCATCGATCTGGTCCTGCATTACGGACCGGTTATTCTGGAACGTACCGGAATGTCGCTCGGCGATGCCCTCGGAAGCCAGCTGGTATTTGGAATCATCCTGGTGATTTTCACTACCGTGGCAATGTGGAAAATAGATACATTGGGCCGGCGACCATTGCTGCTTATCGGAAACCTCGGTATCGTAATTTCATTAATCTTTATCGGCTATTTTCTTTCGGCCGAAGGCTATACGGAAACCGGATTGCTGATCGCGATATCCTTTTTCGTGGCCAGCTTTGCCCTCTCACTCGGACCGGCACCCTGGATAATTATGGCGGAACTGTTTCCCTCCAGCATACGCGGACAGGCCATGGCGCTGGCAACTTTTGTACTGTTTGGAACAAACTGGCTGGTGGCGCAATTATTCCCCCTCAGCGTGCATCACCTGGGTGAACGAAATACGTTCTGGATCCTGGCCGCCTGTGCCTTACCCACGTTTTGGTTTGTGTGGAAACAACTTCCGGAAACCAAAGGAAAACTATTGGATGACTCGATAAATTAAAACGATTGCCATGAAAAAATGGATAGCACAGCTCCTGATGTTCAGTTGCCTGATTTCGGTTAAGCATAACCTTTATGCGCAGCCGATGGATCGTGCAACTCTTCACGAGCTGCTGGCCCTGGATGGCCGCAATAATATCATGAAGGAAGAAAACTTTGGTATCGCTAATGGATATATAACCCACCGCGTGCATTATAATACCCTGGGAAAAATCAGTGGTCTGTTCGCGCCACCCTATGCGAGTTCAAACTTCCTGCTCGAAACCCGGATGTTTGGGGAGGAAATCCGCAGTAAACACTACCGCTGGTTACCCTATCAGGTAGAATCTGAGGGGGAGATTCAGGGAGTGGAAGTTCGTGCAAACATCACCCTGTTGAGCAGGAGTCGCCGTGTCCTGATCAGTTATGCACTGAGGAATACAAGGGCGGAGGCAGTTAAAATACCCGTTCAGTTTGCGGTAGCAGGGGGACTGGATTATATTGAGAAATGGGAGTTTCAACGTCCCACAACCAAAACATCGCTCCAGGTGGAGGTGGATGGCAGCAGCATGACCGGGTCCAATAAATTTGGTCGTATCCTTATCCAAACAGATATCCCAAACATGCACTGGTTCGCCCTGGGTGCCCGGTGGGATGGAAAAATCGAGCTGGATGCAGGGAAGGAAGCTAAGTTTCACCTGGTGATTGAAATGGGTGCTGATCAGCCCAATCATCAGCAACTGGCAGCAATTCTTGCCCAGCCGGAGCAAGCAGTAAATGCTTCCCGCGAGGAATATATTGACCGCGTGGAAGAACTGCTTACCAAACTCCCGCGATTTCGCTCCGACAACAAAATGCTGGAGCAATACTATTACCGCTCACTGGCTGTACTGCTGACGAATAAATGGATTGTACCGGAATTCGCCCTTCAGCCTTATTATGGAAGCGGGGGCGTAATTGGCGGTTGCCTCGGAAATTATCTCTGGGAATTCGGACTTCCGGCTCAGCTTTTTCCGCTGGTCGACCCGCAGGCATCCAAATCACATATCAAACAATTCCTGCAAATAGATATCACCAGGCATTACCTGTTCAATCCGATGGATGGAAAGGCGGGAGGCGTTTGGTACCAGGTAAATCAGGACAAAATCATCGAGCTCATTTATTATTATGTGCTTCATACTGGCGATGTTCAGATACTCCGGGAACAAGTGGATGGTAAAACTGTTTATGATCATGTTATCAGCAATGCGCTTTTTGGAGATGATCTGAATACGCCGGCCAAACTGGTGGATTACGGCGATGAGGGCGAAAACCATCTCGAGCTGAGAAGAGGTTATCCTTATCGGGGTATTATGCCCGATGTAAATGGCCTGCGTTATCTGACCTATCTCAGGGCCTATGAGCTCACCAGGCTGGCAGGGAAACCCGTAAAGGAATTGCCCACCCGGGCCGAATCATTGAAGAAACTGTTGAAGCAGGAACTGTGGAGTCCTGAACATCAGTGGTTCTTTTTTGAGTCGAAAGGGAAGAAGGATATCCGCATGACGAATTTTATGTACACCTTAATCGGCACCGGCGTCTTCGACAGGGAACTGGAGAAAGGATTGCTATCGCACTTAAATGAAAAGGAATTTTTGGGTGATTTCGGTATTCACAGTATTTCCAAGCTGGACCCTGCCTATGACCAGATTGATATCGACCACGGCGGTGGCGGCAGCTATGTGGCATTCCCGCCCATAATTTGCCAACGCCTGTACAATGCCGGATATCGCGAAGCTGCAGACGATTTGCTGAAAAGGCATCTCTGGTGGGGACAACGATTGCCTTACTGGGGTGATTCCAAAGTTGCTAATTTCATGGGCTATCGCGAAGACACACCGTTGCAAAGCGATTTCTCGGCCATCAGCGGCGCGCAAACAATCTTATTCGGGCTCTTCGGCATCAGCATGCAGGCTGATGGCAAACTGACCATTGATCCCGTACTGCCATCGCTTTGCAGTGAAATGAAACTGGAGGGATTGAAACTACGCGGAAAACAGATCGATATTGAAACTAACGCCAACGGATATACGGTGAAAATCGACGGAAAAGTTCAACAGACAAAAAAGGGACAGCCACTGGTTGTCAAAATCAAATGACATGAGGGTATGTAAATTCTGGGCGATACTATTATTGATGCTGGCAGCAAGCATTCCTGCCGATGCCCAGGGCAAAAGCGATCCAGATCGTGTAAAAGGCTGGATTATCTTATCAGACAACCGGGAAGAAGCTGTTAAAGCCATAGACCGGGCGGCCAAATACGGAATCAATCATCTTCAGCTTTCACATGATATTGCCCATGATCTTCGGCATGTCAGAGATCCCCGCCGGCGCAACCTGGTGAATGAACTTACTGATTATGCGCATGGAAAGAATATTCCGCGGGTGTTGGTCTGGGATCATGCGCTTTACAATCTTGACTATTATCCCGAGCGATTCCGAACGGCGCCCGGGGGGAAAATCAATCTCGATGATCCCGCATTCTGGGAATGGTTCCAGAACGATTATCGGGAAATGCTCGATATGGTGCCACGGATCCAGGGTATTGTGCTGAGTTTTATTGAAACCGGTGCCCGGGCAGAAGAGCAATACTCAGAGAAAATGCCTACGAGCGCCGCCAAACTGGCTGCCGTGGTAAATGCCATCGCCGAAGTGGTGATTGAGGAGCGAAAACTCGAACTCTATGCCCGTACTTTCTCCTATTCTAAAGAAGAATACGACCGGATCACGGGAGCAATTGACCTCTTTAAGCACCCCCAAATCAGACTGATGATGAAGGAAACGCCGCATGATTTCTTCCTTACGCACCCCAATGATTTTTTTGCGGGAAAGATCAATCGCCCGACCATTATGGAGTTTGACGCAGCGGGTGAGTTCAACGGCCAGGGTGTGATCGCCAATACCTGGCCCGAGTATATGATGAAACGCTGGAGTGATTTCAGAAAACGTCCGAATGTAATTGGCTATACCGCCCGGATAGACCGCTACGGAAACACCTCGCTGGTGGATAAACCCGGAGAGATCAATCTGTTTACACTCCGAAAAATGGAAGAAAATCCGGATGTCTCTGCTGAACAGATCTATAAGGAATTTATTGAGACCCGTTATGGGAAGCCCGCCTATCCGTATCTGAGAAAGGCATTCGGGAATGCTTTCGATATTGTTTCTTCCATATTGTATACGCTTGGTACCAATACGGCCAATCATTCTTCCCTGCATTATCATTCTTATCCGTCCAGTTATATCCGCCATGTTTCCGGAAAATGGCTGGATCCGCCGGTGGTAACGGTGAAGCATAACCTAAACAGAAGTTTTCATTACTGGAAGGATGTGGTGAATCATCTCGCACCTCCCGAAATAAAGAAGGGACATCGGCAATTTCGCGAAATCCCGGAGATTGTGAGCGCCGGTTGGATCGAGCCCCATGAGTTAATGAACGAAGAATATCTCCGCTATGTGATTCGGGAAAAGGAGTATGGAGTGGAGCTGGCCGAACAGTCGTTGGAGGAGATTGAACGCGCAGGACCTTATCTTTCCGAAGCCAACTATACCGAACTAAAGGCTTATTTCAAAAGAACATTGCTGACGGCAAAACTCCATAAGGCAGTAGCATCGCTATATTTTTCTTACAGAGTACATGCCAGGGGAGAGGCGCATCGAACCGTGTTTGTCAGAGAAACCCTGTACAGAAGTTTGGATGAAGTGAAGGGAGCTGCAGCGAAAATCGCCAACTGGCCGGATCCGGTACCACAGGGTGAATGGAAATGGAAAAATGATCCGGTAAAAGCGATGTCCTATTACGAGGAGGTGAAGCGCTATCTCGAAAGATCGCCGGAAAAATACAGAGAGAAGTTCGCGCATCCCGGATACAAAAATTTCATGAAACCATCCAATTATGGCATCGCCAATGGAAATATCACAGCCCGGATGCATCATGAAAACATAGGCGGCATCAGTGCGATTTTTGCGCCACCCTATGCCAGTTCGGATTTTTCAATGGACCTGAGACTGTTTGGAGAAATCGTTCCAACCAGGGAATACCGATGGTACCCCCATGAATTATATCGCGCAGGTGCAATCAACGGGATCACTGTCTCCACTGAAACCGTGCTGATTCCGGGCACACAGAAAATGATTCAGAAAATCAATGTCCGCAACTATTCTGGGCATCCGCTCACCGTACCGGTTCAGTTACAGATACAGGGTGGATTCGGTTACGTAAAGCGATGGGATTTCCTGCGACCGGAAGCCAAAGGCAAAACCACCACCAGGGTGAACGGCCCAATGATGGAACGGAGCAATCCGGAAGGATGCCTGAGCATCAGTACCAGTCTGCCCGACCCGGTCTGGTTCGAATTGGGTTCCATGTGGGAGAGTCGTTTACAACTGGAAGCCGATGCCGTGAAGGACTATTATATCCTGATTGAACTGAGCAAACATCCGACAGGGGAAACGTCGAACCAACACCTGTCCGATGCAGAGCAATTGATTCAAAAAGCCAGAGATACCTATGCTTTGGAAGTGGAAGAATTGCTCAGCCGGCTTCCGAAACTAACGGCGAGCAATAAGCGCCTGGAAGAATACTATTACCGGTCGCTGGCAGTATTGTTCACCAACAAATGGAAGGTGCCCGAATTCGTACTGCAACCTTATTATGGAAGCGGAGGGGTGATTGGTGGTTCTGTAACCCTGCATCTCTGGGAATTCGGACTTCCGGCAAGGATTTTCCCGCTATATGATGCTGCTTCCGCCCGAAAACATATCCTGCAATTTCTTAAAGTCGATATCACAAGGCGCTCGCGTTTTGAGCCCATGACCGGGGAAGGCGCCGGCTCCTGGTACCAGGTAAACCAGGACAAGATCATCGAGTTGATATACTATTATGTGTTACACAGCGGTGATATCGCCTTTCTGCAGGAAAAAGTGGAGGGGAAAACAGTGCTGGAGCACGCAATGGATAATGCGCTGTTTGGCGACGATCTCAAAAAACCGGTGCGGCTGGTGGATTATGGTGCGGAAGGAGAACACCATCTCGAATTGCGGCGCGGGTATCCCTACCGGGGCATACTGCCCGATGTAAATGCCCTGCGATACCAGAATTACCTGCGAGTATGGGAGTTGTCGGGATTGGCAGGCAAACCGGTGAAGGCACTCAGGCAACGAGCCGGGGAATTGAAACAATTGCTGAAAAAAGAATTGTGGAGCGAGAAAGACCAGTGGTTCTTGTTTGAAGCAGATAAGAAGAAAGACCTCCGGTATACGAATTTCATGTACACATTAATTGGAACCGGTGTATTTGACCAGGAGGTGGAGCAGGGACTGATGTCGCATCTGAATGATCGGGAATTCCTGGGGGAATACGGCATACACAGCCTGTCGAAACTCGATCCCGCGTACGACCAGGTTGATTTAGACCATGGAGGAGGCGGTAGTTATGTGGCATTTCCCCCCTTGATCTGCCAGCAGTTTTATGAAGCCGGTTATAAAGCGGAGGCCGATGACCTTTTTGAACGGCATCTCTGGTGGGCTGATCATCTTCCTTATTGGGGTGATTCGAAAGCTGCCAATTACAAAGGATATCGTGAAGATACACCCCTGCAGAGCGATTTCTCTGCCATTTCCGGCGCGCAGGCTGTCCTCTTTGGACTGTTTGGCATCCAGGTAACTGCAGACGGGAAAATTATCATCAAACCGGTATCCCCATCTTTTAGTCCGCAGTTGAAACTGGAGGGATTAAAACTCCGCGGGAAAGAAATCACTATTGAAACAAACGGTAATGAATACACGGTAACAGTGGATGGTAACACCGAAAAGAAAGAAGTCGGACAAGCCGTGATCATAGATACCAATAAAAAATAAAATGCTATCCGCTATGCGAACATCCTTGCTCCTTGCCACATTTTTATTGTGGGTAATCCAGGCATCATCACAATATAATATTCTGAATTATGGCGCTGATAAAACAGGCAGAACCTTGTCCACCGCAGCCATTAATAAGGCCATCAGCGAGTGTAACCGTAATGGAGGTGGCCGGGTGGTGATGCCAGCGGGCATTTATCGGAGCGGTACCATCATTATGAAGGACAAGGTGGAATTGTACCTGGAATCAGGGGCTGTATTGAAAGCAAGTACCGATCGCAAGGATTTTCCGCGCCAGCCCCAGCCTGTTTACAGATCACACAAGGACAAGGGAGGATGGTTTGCTCTCATCTATGCCGAAGGAGCCAGCCAGATTTCGATCACCGGCCTGGGCACCATCGATGGAAGCGGAGCTGAACAAAAACCCGACCCGAACCTGTTCGGTGGCGATTTGGACGGGCGTCCGCGCAATATTCTGTTTATTTCCTGCCAGGATATTCGGGTGGAAGGTATCACCATGCTTAATTCGGGAATGTGGAACCAGCATTATCTGAATTGTGAGGATCTGATTATCGATCGCGTAAAAGTGTATAACCATTCAAACCGGAACAACGATGCCATCGATATAGACGGCTGCCGACGGGTGACGCTTTCCAATTCTATTTTCGATACCGATGATGATGGCATCACATTGAAAAGTACCGGACCGGCTCCAGCAGAAGATATCGTGATCACCAATTGTATTGTTTCCAGTTTTTGCAATGCCATTAAAGCCGGCACAGAATCATCGGGCGGCTTCAGAAATATCACCATTAGTAATTGTGTGATCAAACCCAGCCGAAGCAGAACCCGGCCCGTCTTCAACACTCCCCGAATCGGAATAACCGGAATTTCCCTGGAAATAGTGGATGGTGGGAAAATGGAGGGGGTGACTATCAGCAATATCAATATGGAGGGAACCGAATGTCCGCTTTATATCCGTCTGGGTAACCGGGCCAGAAAATATCGGGAAGACATGCCCGAACCCCAAATGGGCACTATGAAGAATATCAGCATCAGCAATATTGTAGCATATAATACCGGGAATTTTTCTTCTTCCATTACCGGTGTGCCGGGTGCCTATGTTGAAAATGTTCAGCTTTCCAACATCCAGTTTTATCATAAGGGCGGATTAAAACCGGGCGATTATCTGCCCACCTATCAGGAGGTTTCGGAAGATGAAAAAGGCTATCCTCAGCCCACCGTATGGGGTAACCTTCCTTCCTCGTTTCTGTTTATCCGGCATGTAAAAAACCTCCAGGTAAACGGTTATTCCTTTGGTTCGGTGCAGACCGATCCCCGTATTCCCGTGATTGCCGTGGACGTGCAGATGCTCCAGCTCAGGGGAGGCAGTTATATTGGAACGGAGCCAAACAACCGGCCATTTGCCCTCCTTCATCAGGTCAGCCATCCGGTGATAGAAGCTCCCCTCAACTGGAAAGGCAAAACGGTACAAATCGATTAAACATCCAGTTCCCCATCGCGACCCACATCCATTTTGGCGCCGGAGATGGCGCTGGCTGCCACTTTCAGGAAGGTAACCAGCTTATTGGTTTTGGTATCCCAATAATGGGCATCGGTGGGCGTAACCCGCAGTACCCTGATGTCCGGATCCTCTCTGCCTTTCTCAAACCAGCCTTCCATCATCTTGTTCCAGTATTTGTCGATCCGCGACTCATCACGGGTTGCCGAAGCCCTTCCGCTCACACTGAGAAAGGAATAACTCTTGATGTCGGAGAATAAAACGCTGACGCGCTGATCTTTCTGAAGATTATCGAAGGTTTCGCTTTTGGCGGAGAACAGGAACCAGATATTGCCATCTTCGTCCACTTCCTGCCGACTCATGGGCACGGCATGGATGAATTGTTGTCCGGGTGCGTAGGTACACATCATCCCGATATCAATTTTGTCAACCAGCTCTTTCAACTTATCGATTGCTTCCTGGTTGTGGAGATTTTCAGTGCTCATTTTCTATCATTTAAGAATTATTTGGCATAAAAGACCGTGATTTTGACGGCCATTGAATCAACTTTGCCGCGAGAAAATCTGTTTAACGAAAATGCTTATCCGCAAATCGATCATACTGCTTATCTGCACTTTACTTACTGGGATCTCCCTACTCGCTCAACAGAATATCACGGTAAGCGGAACAATCAAAGACGATGCCACCGGCGAGCTCCTGATCGGGGCGGTGGTACGGGTGAATGAAGTTCCCTCCGCCGGCGTGGTGACCAATGAATATGGTTTTTATTCCCTGACCCTGCCGGCAGGCCGATACACGCTCCGCGTCAGTTATACCGGCTACAAGGAGCAGATTCAAAGCATACAGCTGGATCAGTCGAAGCGCGTGGACTGGGCCCTCGTGGAAGACCGGAAAGTGCTGGATGAGGTGATTGTTCGCTCCGTGAAAAAGAATCGGAATATCACATCGGCCGAAATGGGGACGGAAAACCTCGATATGAAGACCATCGCCAAACTACCCGTACTCTTTGGTGAGAAGGACGTGCTCAAGAGTATCCAGCTGCTTCCGGGGGTGAAAAGCAATGGCGAGGGCGGAACCGGTTTCAGTGTGCGCGGAGGGGCTACCGATCAGAACCTGATCCTGCTGGATGAGGCACCCGTGTACAATGCTTCACATTTGCTTGGATTCTTCAGCACCTTCAACAGCGATGCCCTGAAGGATGCCAGTATTATTAAGGGAAACAGTCCCGCGCAATATGGCGGACGACTTTCCTCGGTGATGGATATCAAAATGAAGGATGGTAACAAAAAGGACTATACCGTTACGGGGGGAATCGGCCTGATTGCCAGCCGCCTGGCCGTGGAGGGCCCGATCCAGAAAGACAAATCTTCCTTTATTATTTCGGGCAGGCGTACCTATGCCGATCTGTTTCTGAAAGCATCCGAAGATTATAAGGATAACAAACTTTATTTCTACGATCTCAACGCCAAAGCCAATTACCAGATCAATAAGAATAACCGCGTTTATCTGTCGGGCTATTTTGGTCGTGATGTCCTGGGCGTGGGTAATACGTTCGGCACCAACTGGGGCAATACCACGGCCACCCTTAGATGGAACAGCATTCTGCACAGGAAGCTGTTCTCCAATACCTCGCTGATCTATAGCAATTACAAATATCAGGTGCAAATACAGAACAACGACAACGATTTCCAGATCAATTCCCATATCCGCGACTGGAACCTCAAACAGGATTTCTCCTATTATACCAGTTACCGGCATACGGTAAGGTTCGGATTTCAGTCCATGCACCATACCCTGATGCCCAGCAAATTTTCCGGTTCACTGATTTCGAGTTTTCCCAAAACCACCCGCCGATCCTGGGAAAATGCATTGTATGTAAACGATGACTTCAAAGCCACTGATAAGCTGACCATTCAGTATGGTTTGCGTTTGTCGGCCTTTACGGTATTGGGAGGTGATCGCTTTAATGTATACAAGAACGGAGAACTTACCGACAGTGTTTTCCTGGAGAAAGGCAAACTGGGAAAGACCTATCTCAATCTGGAGCCGCGTATTTCTGCCAACTACCAGCTGAATGATGTGAGCAGCGTAAAACTGGGTTATGCCCGCAATACGCAGAACCTGCACCTGCTCAGTAATAGTACCAGTGGAAACCCCACCGACCAGTGGATCGGCAGCAGTTATTCGGTGAAGCCGGAAATCGCCGACCAGGTAAGTGTTGGTTACAGCCGTAATTTCGACGATGATAATTACGAAATCAATGTGGAGACCTACTATAAAGCCCTGCAGAACCAGATTGATTTTAAAAACGGAGCAGACATCAATTTCACGCCCGATGTGGAAGGAGAACTGCTGAGCGGCAAGGGCAGGGCTTATGGCCTGGAGTTGATTGCCAAAAAGAAAAGCGGTAAACTGACCGGATGGGTTTCCTATACATTGTCAAAAACCGAGCGCAAAATAGACGGTATCAATAATAACCGTTGGTACAATGCACGGCAGGACAAAACCCATGATCTGGCTGTTGTGGGAACCTATGAACTGAATCAGAAATGGACATTATCCGGATTGTTTGTTTATAGCACCGGCAATGCCGTTACCTACCCGACGGGTAAATACAAGATAAACGGACAAACCGTGTTTCAATACAGCGATCGCAATGCCGATCGTATGCCGGCCTATCACCGGATGGATCTGAATGCGACCTACGAGCCTGCAAAGAAAAAGCGCTTCCACTCATCCTGGTCCTTCGGGTTGTACAATGTTTATGGCAGGCAGAATGCCTATATCATAAGCTTTGAAGATCACCCCGATGATCCGACCCGTACGCGGGCTATTCAGACAGCCCTGTTCAGATGGGTGCCGAATATCACCTATAACTTCAAATTCTAGGCTTTAAACGAATTGATATGAAACGATTGGTTTATTTGGTTATGAGTATGGTGCTTCTCAGCAGTTGCGAGAAGGAAATCGATCTCAAACTAAAAGATAAAAGCGGCGATATCGTAATCGAAGGGAATATCACGGATTTGCCCGGACCCTATTATGTTTCCGTAACCCGCTCGGTGGCGTTTACCGAAACCAATGAATATCCTCCGGTTACCGGCGCGGAAATCATCATTACCGATGATTTCGGCCAGCGCGATTCCTTAGTTTATCATGCAAATGGTTTGTATAAAACCAATACGCTGATGGGACTTTACGGTCATACCTATACGCTTTCTGTTACGGTGGAGGGAACCACTTATACAGCCACCTGTAAAATGCCCCAGTGGGTTCGGCTCGACAGTTTAAAGCAGGATCAGATTCGTTTCGGAACCGAAGTGCGTTACGGGGTGGTTCCCTTCTATATTGATCCACCCGAGTTAGGTAACTATTATCGCTTTATCCAGTTTGTAAACGGAAGACGAGACAAAGGCTATTATAATTTTTCTGACAACACGAACAACGGAATGGTCAATACCCGTCCGCTTTATGCATCGTTTGAGCGCGAAGAGGATGAGGTGAAACCCGGCGACAAGATAGAACTGGAAATGCAGTGTATCGATTATGCCGTTTACACCTATTTCAATGCGTTGGCCCAGATCGAAGGGGGAGGGGGCACCACCACGCCGGCCAATCCACCTACCAATTTAAGCAATGGTGCCCTGGGTATTTTCTCGGCCCATACCGTGCAAACCGGTTCCATTATAATTGAGTAATTCGTTCTAAAACACTGTGTTTCAAGCCGAAGCCGATTTGTCAGGGCCTCGGCTTTTACCATTGGTTTGGAAATCGGTTTCCGTTTGCAGCCCCATCCCAGTGCCCCTGGACAATTCTTCTATCTAAAAGCTTTTTAATTATTTGTTGGTTTCTGTATAAAATTTCCTACCTTCAGCTTGTTTGGAAATCGATTTCCATTTATATTTGAACTACCCTAACCAAACTCATCAGAGATGATTGCTAACCAAATCTGCCAACGCTTTTTGGCCATTGCGGCCTGTTTTGTTTTGTTGTGGGGATGTAAGTCGACCACCAAAGAAGCCGATATCGCTGAATACGAAAAGGGAATACGCCTTCCGGTGAACGACACCCACCTGAACCATGTGAAGTCTTATATCGAGAACGATCCCGATCCCGATTATCGTCATGCTCCGCCGTCTGCGCAGGAAGCATTCCGGGATATTAAGTTCGCGGTACGTATTCACTGGGGATTGTATTCCATCCATGAACTCAATCATGAATCGTGGAAGTTTCTGGAGTTCTCCAACGAGAAGAAACAGGCCTATCTCGATTCCTATAAGGATTTCAATCCGGTTGATTTCAATGCCGACCGGTGGATGGAATTTTTCAAGAGAGCAGGACTGCGTTGTTTTGCTTTCACCACCAAGCATCACGATGGTTTTTCAATGTTTGATACAAGAGAGGTCGTGCGCCAGCGCGTGAACTACCTGGCGCCCGGCGGTCCGGCTATCGAAGCCTGTTCCACACATTTCAGCGTAATGGAGTCGCCCTTCAGGCGCGATATTGTGAAGGAGTTGTGCGAGGCAGGCCGCAGAGCGGGAATGAAAATAGACCTCTACTTCTCGCATCCCGACTGGTATGATGCAGATTTTCGTCCCTATGCCTATCACCCGCTGCAAACCGAGGATATAAAGAATAATCCGTCGGATTACGGCGATCCCTATATCTTCCAGGACAACAAGAACAAGATCATGGTGCCCGAGCCGTCGGAGGAGGAAAAGCAGCGAATGATTTCCCGTCACCGCAATCAGCTTAAGGAATTGCTGACCAATTACGGTCCGATTGACATGATTTGTCTGGACCAATACATGGGCAGAAATATCTGGCCGGAACTGAAGCAAACCATCAAGGAACTGCGTAAAATCCAGCCCAATGTGATGTTCCGCGCCCGCGGTATCGGAAACTATGGCGATTACTATACTCCGGAGGGATTTGTACCTGAAAGCAAGGAAAACACCGCTATGCCCTGGATGGTAATTTATCCGCTTGCCAGCACTTTCTCTTATGATAAGGACGGCAGCAATTACAAGGGAACCAAATGGATTGTGCACAATCTGGTGGATGCCGTTTCGAAAGGTGGTAATTTCATGGTGGGTATTGGTCCGGATGGCAGAGGCAATTTCCATCCTAAAGCAGTGGAACAGCTGGATTCAACAGGCGTTTGGCTGCAAACCAATGGCGAAGGCATATTTGATACGAAAGCCGCTGAAATATGGAAAGAAGGGGACAATATTCGTTATACCCAATCGAAAGACGGAAAACATTTTTATGCCTTCAGTCTCGAATGGCCGGGCAATCAACTGGAATTAAAAAACATCGAACCGGAGAAAGGCAGCAAAATACTCTTACTGGGCGAGCAGGAACCACTGGAATGGACATACGAAAATGGATCGCTCATCATCCGGATTCCCGATGCCATCGCTGAAAAGGCAGCTCAGCAGGGGCTTGCCTGGACTTTCAAAATCGTAGGTAAACAAAAGAAATAGCCATGAATACATGGAGATCCATATTTCTGAACATTTTTCTGCTGATATGGGCTCTGAACAACAGCCAGGCTCAGGGTACCAACCTGGTTCCGAATCCGAATTTCACGGAGGGATCCCGAGGTGGTTTGCCGGCGAAATGGACAACCGATGCCCATCGCCCCAGCCTTCTGCCTTCATTCAGGAAATCGGAATGGAAGGGGCAGGCGGTCCTGGAGATTTCAGGCACCGGCCGACCTGATGTGAACGGCCATATCAAAACGGAACTGACGGTGGAGGGAGGCAAAACCTATCTCTATAAAGTTCGTTTTCGTATAAGCGACGACGTTAATCCGCAGCGCAACCTGTTATTCCAGTGTTATGGACCCGACAACAGGGATGGTATTTTCGAATTTGTAAAAAAAGACGAGGGTTGGATAGAGGGCTCGGCGCCGATCTATTTCCCTGGCTCCGGCCCTCAAAAAGCCTTGATCCGTATTATCTACCGGCATAACCCTAAAGGCCGGGTATTTGTACAGGAGGTATCGCTGACTGAAACCAGTCCGGTTCCTGAACGTTGGGTTCGTGTGGGCGTGAGTGCAGGGATCCCGGTCCTGGATTCCCTGCCCGCCATGTTTGAAAAACTGGCTCATGAAAAACTGGATCTCTTCCTATTACCCGAATATATGAATGAGGGCAGAATTATCGCTGAAACCATCGACGGGCCATCCTGCCGGTTACTTTCCGAGATGGCCCGCAAATATCGCATGTACGTGGCCGGTGGAATCGTCCGTAAATCGGATAGTTCCGACCAGTTGTTCAACTCCACCATGCTTTATGACCGCAACGGAAAACTGGTTGGCTTTTATGATAAAATCCATCTCTATAGTCCGGAAGTGAACGACGAAGGCATCACTCCGGGTAATCGGATCGTGGTGTTGAAAACTGATTTCGGGAAACTCGGATTCATGACCTGCTACGACAGCTGGTTTACCGATGTGGCTGAGATGAACGCGCTGAAAGGCGCCGAACTGATCCTCTTTCCGAATGCCGGATATTATCGCAGCCTGCTGCCCGCCCGCGCCGCCGACAACCGGGTGCGTATCATGGCCAGCAGTCTTTATAACAAGGCAGGAATCTGGGATACGGGTGGCCGTGATGTTCAGCACCCCGATATGGATCCCAGTGCCAATATCCAGCAGGGAATGGCCTTCAACGATACCCGTTGTTTCAAGGCAGGAAATATGGAGGTGGTGATCACCAGCCTGAACCTGAATTTTGCGGCATCACCGCATTATAACGGCGGCACCATGCACGCTTCACCCGGAGGAAGCCGAAACCGCGCCGACCAGCTCTATTATCTCGACGAGGAAATCAAAAAAGAAAAGGCCCGCTGGTGGAAAGAAGACTGACAATAACTCACCACGAAAAAGAAAACAGATTACTTATTGCGTTGGGATGAATCCCGAACGATAAGAGAACTCTTAACCACTTCGTGAACCGATACCGAAACCGGTTCCGGAGTATCCTGTACATCTTTTTTATGACGAAGATGATTGAAATAAATGCCCACAGCCTGGCGACCAAGTTCCCGGCTATTCTGATCAATGGTGGTAAGCGCAGGGGAAATAAGATCCGTAAAACTCTCGTTGGCATATCCCACAATTCCAAGCTGACGGGGTATTTCCAGCCCAAGGGATTGTCCGGCTTTCAACACGCCCAGCGCAGCATAGTCGGATATCGTAAAAAATGCATCGGGCGGATCCTGAAATTGTAATAAATCCACCGCTGCCGCCCGGGCAGATTCCGTACTGAATGCATTCTCCACAATATAATTATAAGGTACTACCAGCGATGCTTCCTTAATGGCCTGCAGATAGCCCTTTTTCCGATCCTGGTAAATCTTCAGGTGCGAGGGGCCGCCGAAAAATGCAATTTTCCGATAGCCCTGATCCAGCAAATGTTGTACGGCCGTATAGGAAGCTTCGTGGTTATCGTTCACGATGGTACTGCAATCAATATCACTTAAAACACGGTCGAATTGAATCAGTTCAATATTGTTTTCCAAAATCTCCTGCAGGTGTTCCGTAGCTTTTGTCTCCAGGGAAAGCGATATCAGGATACAATCCACATTCTGATTGATCAGGGTTTCAACTGCCTGCTTTTCCTTCTGATAGGACTCATCGGTCTGGCATATAATAAGGCGATGATTGTTCGCAGCACAAACTTCTTCCATACCCGCGATCACGTCCGAAAAAAAAGCCACATTGATTTTGGGTACGATTACCGCTATAATTCCGGAGTACCCGCGACGCAAATTGGCCGCATTCAGGTTATGCTTATAATTCAGCTCTTTTGCCTTTGCTTTTACCAGCGCCTTGAGTTTATCGCTGATATTCGGCATATCATTCAGCGCCTTGGACACAGAGGAGGGGGCCAGGTTCAACTCCCTGGCAATATCGTATATCGTAACCCGTTTGCCTGATTTCCTGTTTTCTGCCATAATTGGTTGTCGGAAACTTTCTGAAATCGATTTTATTCCGGTCTTCCAAATCTACAACGAATCCATGTATTCTCTATATAATTTCAATAATATTTTGTTTCTGGAATGCAATTAATTCGTATTTTTGGAAATCGATTTCTTAACAACAATCGAACTTTATCAAACGCATTAATTATACTGAAACCAGCTTATGAACCTCAAAGACAAAGTGGCGGTAATTACGGGCGGAACCCATGGCATTGGCGCTGCCATCGCCCTGAAACTTGCCCGGGAGGGGAGCCTTGTCTGCCTGATAGCCCGCACCGATCAGCATACCGATATCGGCGAACAGATCCGAAAATCCGGTTCCGCCGTGGAAATTATTTGTGCCGATCTTAGTAAGGAGCAGGCCTGCGTGGAAGCCATGGAGGAAGTGATCCGGCGGCATGGGCGCGTTGATATACTGGTTCATTCGGCCGGCTCAGCGGCACCGGGCAGTTTGCAGGAAAACGCCCGCGATACCTGGTATACCGCCTTCGATATCCATATTCATGCAGCCTATCATTTGTGCCGGACTGCGGTACCGGTCATGAAGCAGGGTGGTGAGGGAGCCATCCTGCTGATTTCAAGCGCAGCGGGATTAAGGGGTGTTCGGAATGCGCTGGCCTACTCGGTGGTGAAGGGGGCTATCCCGCAAATGACAAGATCACTGGCATTGGAATTGTCGGATTTTAATATCCGCGTGAATTGCATTTCGCCGGGGGTGATCCGGACGCGCTTCCAGGATTATCTGAGTCCAGACCAGGTGAAAAACAATATAGAGAACCGGATCCCCCTACATCGGGAAGGCACAACCGAAGATGTGGCCGATGCTGCCCTGATGTTGATAAAGAATGATTTTATTACCGGAGAAAATGTCGTAATTGATGGTGGAATGACAATGCGGATTGTTTGACAAATGCATTGAAGATTCAGGCCATCTAAAAAAGCAAGCAATGAAGATTACCAAACTCGAACTGTTTAAAGTACCCCCTCGCTGGTTATTTCTCAAAATCAGCACCGATGCCGGCATCGAAGGCTGGGGAGAACCCGTGGTGGAAGGCAAGGCCGAAACCGTACGTGCCGCTGTGGAAGAACTCGGCTCGCAGCTGATTGGAAAAGATGCCCGCCAGATTGAAGATATCTGGCAGATTATGTACCGCGGTTCCTTTTATCGCGGAGGTCCCATTTTGATGAGCGCCATCTCCGGCATTGACCAGGCGCTTTGGGATATCAAAGGCAAAGCCCTGGGAGTACCGGTGTATGAGTTGCTGGGCGGTGCCGTGCGCGACAAAATGAAAATCTACGGATGGATTGGCGGCGATAAACCGGCCCAGGTTATTGAAGGAGCGAAGGAACGCATCGACAACGGCTTTCGCGCGGTAAAAATGAACGGCTGCGCCGAGATGGAATGGATCGATAGTCCGCGTAAGATCGATGATGCCGTGAAACTGATTTATTCGGTTCGGGAAGCCATCGGGTACGAAGTGGGACTGGGGATCGACTTTCACGGAAGGGTGCATCGCGGCATGGCCAAATCCTTCATGAAGGAACTGGAACCGGTGCGCCCCATGTTTATTGAAGAACCGATTTTGTCGGAACACCTGGAATCCTTTCCGGTGCTGCAACAATATACCAGCGCGCCCATTGCCACGGGCGAGCGGATGTTCAGTCGCTGGGATTTCAAGAAGCTTTTTGAACTCGGTGCGGTGGATATAATCCAGCCCGATCTCAGCCATGCAGGCGGAATTTCGGAGGTAAAACGTATCGCTGCCATGGCAGAAGCCTATGACGTGGCACTGGCGCCCCATTGTCCGCTTGGACCGATCTCCTTTGCTGCCGCGCTGCAGGTGGATTTCTCCTGCGTAAACGCAATCATACAGGAAACCAGCATGGGAATCCATTACAATGAAACCAACGACCTGCTCGACTATGTGGTAAATGTGGAGGATTTCAAAATCAGTGAAGGCTATATC